>JAZRTH010000360.1:0-1583 GCA_045651945.1 Thermoguttaceae bacterium | reverse complement strand
GCGTCCGAGGCGTCAATATAGTTGTGGTTCTGACCGATAAAGTCGTGAGAGAACGGACCGCTGTTGTTCGTGTCCGTTTTGTAGTTGGGCATGGGCGACGCGTTCATCAGGTTCGTCTCTCCGCCTTCCAGAGCGCGAAGATAAAGCTCGTAATTGAGCGGATCGTAATTGTCCGGCTTGATAAACGGAACGCGGTTTTCCGGAACTTGCGTCATGCACAGACGATAGCAGTACGCCTGAATCATCTTGTCGCCGGAACCGTCTTTCTCAACGGTTTGGTTAATCATCGGCAGAAGGCCGGATTCCGGTTTGCCGGGTTCGACGTACGGGTCGATTCCGTACTTGAACTGATGGTATTTCGCACAGCGGGTTTCAACGCCGTTGAGCGTTTCGTTGTACAGAGAGTTCGGTTCTCGTCCAACAGTCCAGCTTACGCCCGCCTGAGCCATGAGGTCGCCCTCGTAGGTAGCGTCAATAAAAATCTTGCCGTAAAAGACGTTTTTCACCGTTCCGGATTTCGGGTCGTCAGGATTGTTTTGATACCCGGTTGTCGTTTCAATGGCGACGATTTTATTTCCTTCTTTGATTACGCCTGTCGTTTTCCCGGATCGGTCAAGATACTGGTTGCGAACAACGGGTACGTTGTTCTCTTTGATAAACTGTTCGAAAACGGCTTCTGCGACGCTGGGTTCAAAGTTCCATGCGGTTTGCGTATTGAAATCGAATCCTCGACCGCCTTTGTTGCCAGCGACGTCGCGCGCCGGTTCCCACGTCCAGGATTCCGGCTTGGCGTAATGAAGCCACAGACGATGATAGAATTCTCGTGACAACCCGCCGATAACGGCTTTGTTGCCGGAGTCCGTTTGACCCAGACCGGCAGACGACAGGCCGCCCAGATGGACGTCCGGACAGACGATAATGACGCTCTTGCCGTGTTTCGCCGCTTCAACCGCAGCTGTTACGCCCGCCGACGTCCCGCCGTAAATAACGACGTCGTAAACCGGCGTTTGAGCGAACGCTGTCGAAGCTGCAAGGACTGCTAATAACAGTAAACAATTGTGAATTAATTTCATGATTTTCTCCGTTAAGTTAGGGGAAAGGGATAATAATAGATTACTTTCAGTATAACGAAAGAGAAAATTAATTGCAAGCCCCCAGGGGGAGAATTTAATTATTTTGGAGTGCGACGGCTTGCCGGCGGCGAGGCGCCGCTCCCAACCCGCGCTACCGCGCGAGACGTATTATACCCGCTCCCGTTGGTCGCTTATACTTTCCTTACTAAAGATTTTTCAAGGCGGCTGAGACAGCCGCGATCCAGTGGGTCGGAGCGATTTGGAAAACAAAAAAGCGGGAGTTTCCTCCCGCTTTACGTTATTCTTTCACGATTTAAGCGTAACTACGCACACTGCGTTCGCTCCGTTACCGCCTTTCAATTCTTTCTTTTTCTAACGTACATCAGCCCCGCAGCGCCGAGAAGCAACAGCGCCCACGTTGACGGTTCCGGGACGCCAGAGCCGGGTTCGGGAGCCGGGGCTGAGCCGGCGACCAGATACAAACCGTCGCTTCTGCCGTCCAGAGTAAAC
>JAZRTH010000359.1:0-4684 GCA_045651945.1 Thermoguttaceae bacterium | reverse complement strand
GCCTTTTTCGCAATTCGGCGGCGAGGCGCCGCTCCCAATCCGCGCCGACAGGGTCGGTTCCCAAGTGGAAGTGTGTATCGCCGAAACCGGCTTTTTCGGAGGCATAACTTCGTCTTATCGCCCGTGCGGCTTCGCACCCCGGCGAAACGTATTATAACCGCTCCCGTTGGTCGCTTTGTCTTCTCTCGCAACTCTCCTAAACCTCTCTTGTAATAAATTCTAAAAGTAGTATAATATCTTTTGGTCGGCAACGTTGTCGATCCTTCGAAAATGATTTGTGTTGCGCTTGCCTTTTTAGCAATTCGCAACTCGCAACTTTGGGGAATAGGAAATTAATGGAAGGCGGTAATGAAGTGAGCGCAAGCGAACGGAATTACGCATTCGCCGTTAGGCGAACCTGACAACGAGTTCCGTATTTTTGTTCGCCTTCGGCGAACTGCGTAACTACGCTCCCGCTGGTCGCTCCGTTACCGCCTTTCAATATCTCCCCTACTCCCTTACAAACACTTCATTTTATCATGTTCTACAATTCTATTTTAGACGCAATCGGAAACACTCCGATTGTACGAATTAACAAGCTCAACGAGGGTCAGGCAGAAGTTCTGGCTAAGGTTGAGTACTTCAATCCTGCAAGTTCCGTCAAAGACCGTATTGCTTTCGCAATGATTGATGCGGCAGAGAAGTCTGGCGCGCTCAAGCCCGGCGGATTGATTATCGAACCAACCAGCGGCAACACCGGCGTTGGTCTGGCTCTGGTCGCAGCGGTAAAAGGATACCGCATTATCATGACGATGCCGGAAACGATGTCAATCGAACGCCGCAAGCTCATGGCGGCTTACGGAGCGGAACTGGTTCTCACCCCCGGACCGGCTGGCATGAAAGGCGCTATCGCCAAGGCAGAAGAACTCAAAGCCGCCAACCCCGGCTCGTTCATTCCTCAGCAGTTTGAAAACCCCGCCAACCCGGAAGCTCACAGAAAGACCACCGCCCAGGAAATCCTCCGTGACACGGACTCCAAAGTCGACGCCTTTGTCGCTGGCGTGGGTACGGGCGGAACGATTACCGGCATTGGCGAAGTTCTCAAAGCCGCCAATCCAAACGTAAAAATTTTCGCGGTCGAACCGAAAGACTCCCCGGTTCTGTCCGGCGGAAAACCCGGACCACACAAGATTCAGGGCATCGGCGCTGGATTCGTTCCCAAGGTTCTCAACACCGACATTCTCGACGAGATTATTCCGGTTGACTCCCAGGACGCCGGCGCTACCGCTCGCCTGTCCGCCCAGAAGGAAGGGCTGCTTATCGGCATCTCCTCCGGAGCCGCTCTGTATGCCGCATTGCAGCTGAGCAAACGACCCGAATTCGCCGGAAAGAGAATCGTCGTCCTCCTGCCCGACTGCGGAGAACGATACCTGTCCAGCTGGCTGTTCGAGAATTAGGCGGCGAGGCGCCGCTCCCAATCCGCGCTACCGCGCGAGACGTGTTATAATCGCTCCCGTTGGTCGCTTGCGTTTTCTCGCAACTTATAATGTAACAACCTTCGTTCCTTCGGGAACGAGTTCCTTAACCGCCGAGATTATTTCGGCGGTTTTGTTTTGTCCAGAGTTATCTAATTGAGCTGACGCCAAAGTCTGCATGGCTTCATGATAGAAGTTCGAGTCAGCGCGTCCGGATACGATGTTGTCCGGAGAATTAGACAAAGCTAAAACAATCTGCATTTCTCTTCCGGAGTATTCTGCTGTTTTGCTGCAAAGTCGATAGACGACCGTTGCGGCGAGTTTGATATTCTGTTGAATATCTTCGGGTAATTCGTTCGATTCGTTTTCTTCCCAACCTTCAGGCGGGGTCATGTCAACGACGATTCCCAGCCACGCTCCCAAGGGGGGTTGAAATTGTCTTATAACCAGTTCGCCCAACCGGGCGGACGATCGCCAATGAATTAGTCGGACGTCCTCCCCAGGTCTATAGGCGGAAACGGAATGGAAGTCGCCCACGTTTCGAGAAGAATGATTTGTTTCGCGAGAAACGCCGTCATAACTCTGAGCGGTTAATTGAATCAGGTCTTCCGGCAGGTCGTCTAATAAAGCTGGATAAACCCAAAACGTTGCCGCTCGTCCCACTCGAACCCGACATTCAAACAACCCCAAAGGAAATCGGGAAATCAATTCCACCGGTTCCAAACGGTATTCGCCCGGACGGTCGATCTGAAGGACGAACTCGCCTGTTAGTTTTTGGTTTGGTTTATGACGGGTGAAGAAGTACGAGGGAGTAGGGAGTAGGGTGTAGGGAGTAGTTTTTAAATTCGCCTCCGGCGAATTACTATTCCCTATTCCCCATTCCCTATTCCCTGCGCTCGCCGTAGGCGAAGCGCTAATTGCCTGTCTCGCCGCCAGAGCAAACAGCGTTCCGCGAGAAACGTTGGTTAAGTCCAGGGAAAGGACGAATTCCGATTCCGCATGGATGGTTACCGGCATACGACGCTGAACTCTGAACCATCCCTTTTTAATCTTCGCCATGAACCAGGACAGAATCAGCGCTCCGAGTATAAGCCCCGCGATGAACAAAAGCAGATTGATCTGTCGCATCACAGCCGCGATGCACAGCGCGATAAAAATCCCGACAAGGTACACGCCTTGCCATGTCGGGTACGTCAGTCCGTACTTAAGTTTCATGAATTAGCAATTAGCAATTTGCAATTAGCAATTGACGCAAGCGCTTCACAATAATAATTCATTTTAATTCAAATATAGCGCTTTTAGAATTAATTTCAAGAGTTCGCTTTGCTTTAGCTCCTCACTCCTAACTCCTAACTATTTCCCCTACGTTTTTAAAAAATAATAAATAATTTCTCCTCCTCCCCGTTGCTTTTTGATTTTCAAAGTTTTATAATTCAGTTTAATGGGTTTCTGGAATGAAAAGACGTTGAACGTTGGACGTTTTTGGTATTTCCTATTTCATTTTTTATTCGAGTTGTTTATCCATGAAAAGAATTTCCCTCCTTCAAGTTTCCGTAATGGCGATTGCCGTTGCGGCTGGTTTGTTTGCAGCGACGTCCTATGCAGACGTCAGATTGACAAAAGCGTTTACCGACAACGCCGTTTTGCAGCGGGACGTTCCCGTTAAAGTTTGGGGCTACGCCGACGCTGGCGAAGACGTAACCGTTAAGTTTAATGGTCAGGAAGTTAAGACCAAAACTGGCGAAGACGGCAAGTGGCTGGTCGAACTTCAACCGATGGCTGCTCTCAACTGGGGCGCCGATTTGGTCGTTACCGGCAAAAACGAAATCGTTCTGAAGAACGTTGTCGTTGGCGAAGTCTGGATTTGCTCCGGACAGTCCAACATGGAAATGCCGCTATCGAGCTGGTATCAAAAGCTGCCCAACGGCTGCGGACGTCTGGCTTGCAACACCGAAGAGATTACCGGCGACTTCAGCTTTATTCGTTTCAACCGCGTTCATCACGACACCGCCATGTCCGAGAAAGAAGATTTTAACAGCTATGGCTGGCTTGAATGCAAAAACGCAGTTCAGAAAGATTGCACCGCTGCGGGCTTCCATTTTGCTATGCGCCTGCACAAAGAACTCGGCTGCCCAATCGGACTGATCGATTCCAACTGGGGCGGATCCAACATCAACTCCTGGATTCCGGACGAAGGCTGGAACAACTGCGAAGAAACCGTTGAACCCGGCAAGCAGCTTATTGAAGCTCGCAACAAGGCAGGCAAATCTGATTTTCGCACCGCTGGCGGCATGTACTATGCGATGTTGGCTCCATGGAAGAATTACGCTGTCCGCGGCGCGATCTGGTATCAGGGCTGCTCGAATGCGGGCGAAGGCGGATTCTACTATTACAAACAGAAAGCCATGATTCTCGAATGGCGAAAGATCTGGGGAGATATCCCGTTCTATTGGGTTCAGCTTGCCAACTTCATGGGTACGTCAGAAGACCCCAACTGCGACGGCGGCTGGGCGAGAATTCGCGACGGTCAGACCCGCTGCCTGGAAGTTCCGAAAACCGGTCAGGCTGTTATTATCGACGCTGGCGAAGCGGGAGACATTCACCCGCAAAACAAGTGGATTGTCGGAAACCGTCTGGCTCTCAACGCCTTGGCTCAGACCTACGGCAAGGATTGCAAGTACGCCTCTCCAACTCTCAAGGAAGCCAAGTTTGAAGACGGCAAAGCCACGCTCAAATTCGACAACGTTGGCGGCGGTTTGATGATTGCCAAACTGTTCGGACGCGAAGTCAAACAGCACAAAGACGTCAACACGATTAAGTGGTTCGCCATTGCGGGAGAAGACGGCAAGTACGCCTGGGCGGACGCTCAAATCGTCGATGCTGACACGGTCGTTTTGACAAGCCCTGCCGTTCCCAATCCGGTCAAAGCCCGCTACGCCTGGCAGAACAATCCGGACGGCGTTACTCTGTATTCCAAAGAAGGACTGCCGGTAACCCCGTTCACGACGGAATGATTGACTGGACGATCCACAGAGTCTGACAAATTAGAATCTGACAAATAAAAAAACACGCCTGAGATAATCAGGCGTCTTTTGTTTTAAGCGAGCGATTGTTTCACGAGAAACAATCTGTTAGACTTAGTAACCTAACGGACGGGGGTTGTCGAGATAGAAATCTCGCGGACCGCGGACCGAATAGAACGGCGGTTCAATCGGAGCCAGGCGTGGAAG
>JAZRTH010000358.1:0-13137 GCA_045651945.1 Thermoguttaceae bacterium | reverse complement strand
GGAGATTTTGCCAACATTCTCGGCGAAAACGCCAAAACGTCCAACTATGAAAAAGAGGGCGAAGAGCTTGTCGAGCTGATTCAGAAAACCGTTTGCATTGATACGTGGGAAATCAACGGCGGAAATGGTACAATCTATTATTACGGCCCCATGAAAGCTATGGTTGTCAACCAGACGGCGGAAGTTCACGAAGAAATCTCCCAGGTTTTAGAACAGCTTCGTCGGGCGGGAAACTGATTAAGGCAGTAGGCAATAGGCAGTAGGCAATAGTAATTCGCCTGCGGCGAATTTACAACTCATCACTTCTAACTTTAGACTGCAAGGCGGGGTTAAACAATAGGCAAAAAATAGGCAGTAGTACGAGAAGCGTCTCAAACTACTGCCTACTGCCTCTTGCCTATTCCCTATTTCTTGGCTTTTGTTGTCTTCGCCTTTTTGGTTGTTTTGGCGGCTTTGGCGTTTTCTGCTTTCAGGTCGCAGAACAGTTCGTACGCCTGATTCGGAGTGGCGTTGTCGTGAACGACGCTGCGAATCGCCTTGATCATGGCAATCGGGTCTTCGGACTGGAAGACGTTACGACCCATGTCGACGCCGGAGGCGCCTTGCTGAATCGCCTTGTACGCCATCGTCAGAGCGTCCTTTTCAGGCAGCTTCTTTCCGCCAGCGATAACAATCGGAACCGGGCAGCCGGCAGCGACGTCTTCAAAGCCGTCTTCGACGAAGTACGTTTTAACCAGATGTCCGCCGAGTTCGGCAATGATTCGAGTCGCCAAACCGAAATAGCGCTTGTCGCGAACCATGTTCTTTCCAACCGCGGTAACGCCCAGAACCGGAATGCCGTACTTGTTGCCCAGATCAACCAGCTTGACGAAGTTTTCGATGTTGTTACGTTCGTTGTCGGAACCGATGCAGACCTGAACCGCCATGCAGGTTACGTTCATGCGGATAACTTCTTCGATGTCGACGCCGATGCATTCGTTGACGAAAACGTTTTCATCGAGAATGGTTGTGCCGGCAGAGCAGCGCATCGCAACGGCTTTGTCACAATCGCTGGGAATGCAGGAACGCAGAGCGCCGCGGGCGCACATGAGGCAATCGGCGTATGGAACCAGCGGGGCGATGGTAACGTCAAGGCGTTCCAGACCGGTCGTCGGACCGTAGGCGTAGCCGTGGTCGAACGCCAGCATAACGGTGTGACCGGACTTGGGATTGAACATTCGGGACAGTCGAGACTGCATGCCCCAATCGTACTGATCCAGTCCCTTCAAAAAGAAACTGTGTTTTGCAGCTGGAATGTCGGTGTAAAAATTCTTTTCTTTGGTACTGGTGTCTGCTCCTGGCATAATTCAGCTCCGTAAAATAAGGGTTAATTTGTATTTCATTAAATGACGATTAGACGTTGACTTTTCGTCTTGTAAATCGTCAACATTGATATTATTATACATGAACGATTTTTATTGTCAATTAGCCCGCAGCGTCCTTCTTGACAAAGACGCCGTTTTCTATTAAAATGGGGAGAAAAAGTGATAGCCGCTAGCTATTAGCTCCTAGCTGTTAGCTTGGTTACTAGTAGTCCTTAGCGTTATTATTTAAAGCCTGAAACTAAAATAACAAAGCTAGAAGCTAGGGGCTAGTAGCTAAGAGCTTTTCCCTAACGCCTTCTCGCAATGTATAAGATTATATATTGTTATGAGCGCTAATATCCTGATTATCGAAGACGAATTGCATATCGCAAACGGATTGAAACTCAATCTGGAAGCGGAAGGCTACCAGACTGACCTCGCTGCCAACGGGCAGACGGGGCTGGAACTGGTTCAGAATTCCGACGAAGGGTACGATTTAATCGTCCTCGACCTGATGCTGCCGGGTATGAGCGGGTATTCCGTTTGTCAGACGCTGCGTCAGCAGGGGTATCTCATGCCGATTTTGATTCTCTCCGCCCGAACGCTGCCGGAAGACCGCGCTCGCGGGTTCGATGTCGGCGCTAATCAGTACATGACCAAGCCGTTTGACCTGGACGAGTTCCTGGCTCGGGTTCGCAATTTGCTGCGGCTTTCTTCAATGCGTCCGGAACAAACGCAGGAAGAACCCGAGACGTCGTTTACGTTCGGTCCCAACACCGTCAATTTCAAAACCTTTGAAGCTGTCGGCGCGTCTGGAGAAACCGTCGTTCTAACCGTTCTGGAAATGAAACTGCTTCGGTATTTCATCAAACGACAGGGGGAAATCGTATCTCGAGAAGAGCTTCAGAAAAACGTCTGGGAAATCCCGGCGGAAATGAACACGCGCGCCGTCGACCAGTTTATTCGCCGACTCCGCAAGTACTTCGAACCCGACCCCGCCAATCCGAAATTCTTCGTTACTCTCCGCAACATCGGCTATCGTTTCACGCCAGAGTGAAATTAGGCAGTAGGCAGTAGGCAATAGGCATTAGGCAGTAGGCGGCGAGGCGCCGCTCCCAATCCGCGCTGCCGCGCGCCTGCCAATAACCGCTCCCGTTGGTCGCTTTGCGTCAATTGCTAATTGTAAATTGCTAATTGCTAATTCTTTCTTAACTTTCCTCTTGACAAAAAGTCTTTTTTTTGAAATAAGACATCTTAGTAAAGGCAGTAGGCAATAGGCAGTAGGCAGTAGTGAAGCGCTTCGCGTCAACTCCTCAATCCTCCCTCCTCACTCCTAACTCAATAATCTCATTTTTTATTTACACGCAATAAGATGAACGTTCCCCCTATTGGATTTATCGGAGCCGGTCAGATGGCGACGGCTTTGGCGAAAGGGTTTATCGGCAGCGGTCTGGTTGACCCGAAAAAGGTTGTCGCGTCGGACTCCTACGACATGGCGCGTCGCAGCTTTACTCAGCAAACCAAAGCGGAAGCGAAGGAACGCAACGCGGACGTCGTTAACCAGTCCACGATTATTATTCTGGCTGTCAAACCGCAGGTTTTGCCGGGCGTCTTGACCGAAATTGAACCGCTGATAACCGGGAACCATCTGATTGTTTCGATTTGCGCGGGCGTTCCCCTGAGCGCGATCTCCGCCGGGCTGAAGGGAAAAGGACGGCTCATTCGAGTCATGCCCAACACGCCGTGCCTGGTTGGACAAGGCGCCATGGCGTACAGCATGGGGCAAAACACGACGACCAACGACGGGCTGCTCATCCAGACGCTATTACAGACCATCGGGCTTGTCTATCAAGTTCCGGAGAAGTCGCTTGACGCCGTTACCGGCTTGTCCGGTTCCGGACCGGCGTTTGTCTACATGGTTATAGAAGCCATGGCGGACGGAGGCGTTCGAGAAGGGCTGCCAAGACCGATTGCCACCGCGTTGGCTGCTCAATGCGTACTCGGTTCTGCCAGCATGGTTTTGAAGACGGGCGAACATCCCGGTTTGCTCAAAGACAAAGTCTGCTCGCCGGCTGGCACGACCATCGAAGGCGTCGCCGCTCTGGAACGCAACGGAGTCCGAAACGCGTTTATCCAGGCGGTTCACGCCGCGACGGTACGCTCGCAAGAACTCGGCGGCAAGAAATGAATGGAAGGCGGTAATGAAGCGACCAACGGGAGCGGAATTACGCAGTTCGCCGATAGGCGAACCAAAAAACTCCTCACTCCTCCCTCCTAACTCCTAACTCAATAATCATAAAGAAAATACAAAATTCATATATACAACCATGTCCCTATTTGACAATCCTGAATATAAATGGCGAGAAACGTACTTTGTGTACTATTCTCGAGAAACGGTTCCTCAGTTTGAAAAGGCTTTGGGAAGCGTACGAAAGCGCATTCCCGGCGTCAGCGAGATCGACGTAACGCGCAACGATTCCGGCGAGCTGCAGGCGGTTTCTTTGCTCTTCCCGACCGGGGCGTCTGGGGTAGATTTGATTTTGACAACCCCGTCAGACGACGCGTCGCCGATTGAGGAAGCCAACAACATGCTGGACGAAATCCCAGACAAGCGGACGAGAAACATTCTCAAACGCTCCGATTCCCGCGTCGATATTTTGCATTTTGAAAAGACGACGGAAAAGAAACATACGTTTGACCTGTTCGGGTCAGAAGACGACGATTTGATGGAAGAATTCGACCCATCCGGACTGCTCATGCTTATCGATCAGCTGGTTAAAACGTCGCACGGCGTTGCCATCGACCCGCAAACCGGAATTACGCTGTAAAAATAGACAATCTTGGACAATGGAGTACAGAACAACCTTCTCCATTGTCCAACGTCAAGTTCTTGTTATTTTGAGTATTTTCTTTAATCGGATTATTCTCTTTATTTTAGCTCTCAATCCGATATTTTTTTCTTTCAAATGCTTGATTCTTGCAATTAATAGAGTAAAATATAGAAAGTTGCGAGTTGCGAGTAGCGAGTTGCGAGATGCGTTTCACTATTGCCTACTGCCTACTGCCTCTTGCCTCTTGCCTATTCCCTACTCCCCATTCCCCATTCCCTGATATGTATATTTGGTTTCGCACATGGCAGCTGGGCGTTAAAAGCCTGTTGCTGCACCCGCTTCGGTCGCTGTTGACTGTACTGGGTATTTTTATCGGCGTTTCGAGCGTTATTTGGCTTCTCGCCATTGGAGAGGGCATCAGCCAAAAAGCGCAGGAACAGATTGAAAACCTCGGCGCGACGAACATCATTGTTCGTACGGTCAAGCCGTCGGCGGACTCCGAAAAGAACCAAAGCCA
Organism: Thermoguttaceae bacterium; assembly: GCA_045651945.1. Classification (GTDB taxonomy): domain Bacteria; phylum Planctomycetota; class Planctomycetia; order Pirellulales; family Thermoguttaceae; genus RUG11551. The sequence goes on along the minus strand of JAZRTH010000358.1, from coordinate 8,446 downwards.
TATTCTGACCTACGGGATTCAGCGAGCGGACTACGAGGTCTTGGCGCAGTCAATTCCGTCGATTGTCGAAAGCGTCCCGATTCGTGAAATGCGCCGCAAGTTCACCGCCGGCAATCAGGAAATGGAAGGGCGTCTTGTCGGCTGTACGCCGGAATACGCGGAAATCAACAAGCTCAAGCTGGCGCGAGGGCATTTTCTGACCACGACTGAGTGCGAGGCGAAAAAGAACTACTGCGTTTTGGCAAACGAGACGGCGGAACGTCTGTTTCGATTTGCCAATCCGATCGGGAAAAACGTCAAGGTGGAAGAGTCGTTCTATCAGGTAGTCGGCGTTTTGGAACCGCGTCAGGCGACAGCCGCCATCGGCGGGTCGTTAGACGCTCAGGAGTTCAATACGGATATTTACATTCCCATTAAAACCCTCTGGGAGCGCATGGGCGACTTAACCATCATTCCTCAGGGGTCGTCGCAGGAAAGAACGGAAATTGAACTGAGTCAGATTACGCTTCAAGTTGCGTCGGTCAACGAGGTCGAAGCGACAGCCAAGGCGGTTGAAACGATTCTTTCCGCCCGGCGTCCAGACGGCGACTATGCGATTACCGTCCCGCTGGAACTGCTGGAACAGGCGCGAACGACGCGATTGATGTTTATTCTCTTTATGGGCATGATCGCTGCAATTTCGCTGGTTGTCGGCGGCATTGGAATTATGAACATCATGCTGGCGACTGTTACAGAACGAACGCGAGAGATTGGAATTCGCCGCGCTCTGGGCGCCAAGCGAAGCGACATCACCCGGCAGTTTTTGGTCGAAACGGTTGCGCTGTCGTCAGTGGGCGGAATTGTCGGGATTCTGGTCGGATTTACGTGCGGACCGATTATCGAATTTGGAAAGTACCTCATGAAAACGTCGTTCCCAACGGTCATGGCGTCACTGCCGCCCGAGGTTGTTAATATGTCCCCGATTATCGTACCGTGGAGCATTCCTGTCGCATTTATTATTGCTGTTGGAATTGGCGTTATTTTCGGGCTGTATCCCGCCAGACGCGCCGCCATGATGGACCCGATCGAAGCGTTACGAGACGAATAATCAGCAAGGCGCCCGTCCTTGACAATCCGTGAAGATTTGTCAGAATATTTTTAGATGGGAATTAATCTATTCCCTACTCCCTATTCCCTAAACCTTAAATAAAACCATGCAAGAATATTTCCTCACTCACCCGCATCGTCGATACAATGCCCTGACAGGCGACTGGCTGTTAGTTTCCCCGCACCGCGCTCTGCGTCCATGGCAAGGGAAAAACGAAACTCCGGCGCCGGATACGCGTCCGGAATACGATCCCAAATGCTATCTGTGCCCAACCAACACCCGGGCTGGCGTAGACGCTGACGGAAATCAGCTGTCAAACCCAAACTACGAGCATACGTTTGTCTTTACCAACGACTACGCGGCTTTGCTGCCAGACCCGGTTCCAGAATCTGTTACAATCGAAAACGACCCGTTGTTCCAGGTTCAGGCGGTTCGCGGAACGTGCCGGGTGATTTGCTTCTCCCCGAAACACAACCTGACCATTCCTCAAATGGAACCGGCTGACATCGCCCAGGTTATCAACCTGTGGCAGGCTCAAACGAAAGAGCTTCGCGCCAAATACCGCTGGGTTCAGCTCTTTGAAAACAAGGGCGACATTATGGGCTGTTCCAACCCGCACCCGCACGGGCAGATTTGGGCGTCCGACACGCTTCCCAACGAGCCGGGCAAAGAAGACGCCAGACAGAAAGAATACTTCCAGAAAAACGGGCGACCGCTGCTGATGGACTACCTTCAGCGGGAACTCGAGCAGAAAGAACGTCTCTTCTGCGAAAACGAGCATTGGGCGGTTCTCGTTCCGTTCTGGGCGCTGTGGCCCTACGAAACGCTACTGCTGCCGAAAGTTCACGTTCCCTCCATGGACGTCCTGCCGGAAGAAATGAAAGCGTCGCTGGCGGAAATCCTCAAACGGTTCCTCAGCGCGTACGACAGAATGTTCGACTGCATTTTCCCGTACTCGATGGGCTGGCACGGCGCGCCCGGCGTTGACGCTAACGGCGCCATGGGCGACAGCGACGCTTGGCAGCTGCACGCGCATTTCTATCCGCCGCTGCTTCGTTCCGCGAAGGTCAAAAAGTTCATGGTCGGATACGAAATGCTCGGAGAACCCCAGCGCGACATCACCCCTGAACAAGCTGCCGCGAAGCTGCGAGCGCTGCTGTAAGAGTCCCTGCAATAGTTCGCCTGACGGCGAATGCGTAATTCCGTTCGCCGTTGGCGAACTCCATTACCGCCTTTCATTCAATTACTATTCCAACATTAACTATGCATCCTACTCTTCCTAAAGGCTATCGAGTTGCAGGCATTGCCTGCGGTTTGAAACCGAGTCACAAGCTCGATTTGAGTTTAATTGTTTCCGACCATCCAGCAACGGCGGCGGGCGTGTATACGCAAAACCTCGTCTGCGCGGCGCCGGTTACGTTTGACCGCTCTGTTACACCGGCGGAAGACGTCCGCATGGTTTTAATCAATGCGGGAATCGCCAACGCCTGTACTGGCGAACGCGGTCTGGAAGACGCTCGCGCCATGGCAGACGCCGTTCTGGACGCCGTCCCGCCGCAAGATGGGTTCAAACGCGGTCAGGCTATTGTTATGTCGACCGGCGTTATTGGTCATTTCCTGCCCATGGATACGCTCAAAGCGGGGATTACTAACATCGTCAAGGAACTCGGAACGAGCCAGGAGTGCATTCACAACGCCGTTACTGCGATTCTGACGACCGACACGCATGAGAAAGTCGCTTCCGCCACGGTGGAAATCAACGGAAAAAAGGCGACAATCTGGGGTATGGCGAAAGGCGCCGGCATGATCGGACCGAACATGGCGACGATGCTCATTACAGTCATTTCCGACCTTGCCATTCCCGCTACAATGGCGCAGACGGCTCTGAAAGACGTTGCGGATCGCACGTTCAACTGCATCAGCGTTGATGGACACATGAGCACGAACGACACCTTGGTTTTCCTTGCCAACGGCATGTCAGACGTCATTATCGGCAACAACGAGCAGTTTGAAGTTTTCAAGCAGGGACTTTACGACGTCTGCGAAACGCTGGCGCGAGAAATTCCCAACGACGGCGAAGGCGCGTTCCATCTGGTTACGCTCAATGTAGAAGGACTCAAGTCGCGAGACGACGCTCGAAAGATCGCCAAGCAGATTGCGGAAAGCCCGCTGGTCAAAACCGCCATTCACGGCGCCGACCCCAACTGGGGACGAATCGTTTCCGCCGCCGGATACGCTGGCGTCCCGTTCAATCCAGGCAATGTCAATCTGTGGGTCAATGGGTTCAAGCTGTTTGAAAACGGCGCGCCTGCTCCGTTCGACGCCAAAGAGGTTTCCAAGTCCATGGCGGACAATCGGGAAGTCGAAATTATTCTGACGTTCAAAGAAGGGTCTGAATCCATCCGATTCTGGACAACCGACCTGTCGGAAGAATACATTCACATCAACGCAGACTATACTACCTAATTAGTAATTAGTAATTAGTGATTAGTAATTAGTAATTGAAATCGGCGTCAGATAAACGCGCGACAAAGCATTTATCGGGCGCCGTTTTTTTGTAACATTCACGTTCTGAGTACATAAAAAAACGGAGAAGACGCAATTTCTCACGTCTTCTCCGCCGACAATCAATCACTTCATCCAACTAATGGGGTCAAGACTAACGTTGGGGGTTAAGCCAGCGTTTGGAATCCGGGGCTGTGGAAGCCTTGACATCCATGGTGGTTTCGTAGGATACTTGCTGAATCGCCGGGGTCGATTCGATTGAAATCGGCGTGTTGGCGGCGAAGACAGCTTTCTGTACTTCGTGAACTTCTACCGGAGCGGGGGTCGGAATTACTTCCATTTCATTCATTTCACTGCTCTGCGAGAGGATTGAGTTTCCAGCGGCGGCAGGAGCGCTCTGAGCGGAACGCGGGGCGGACGGGGAAACCGGGGCTGCCGGGGCAACGGTGGTGGACATGCCTTCAGGGTTGATGTCGCGTCCGAGTTGCTGGTTGTATGGACCGCGGCTGATTACGCGAGGTCGGGTGTAACCGTAGTTGATGTACTTGCCGCGGCGGCGCATGTCAGCTCGTTTCTGAGCGTCGAAGTAAGCCTTCTGAGCCCACGGGCCTTCAGCCAGCGTAACTCCGTTGTATTCAAGCAGCGAGGACTTGTATTTCTGAATTGTGATAATCGCTTCGTTGTAGTCCGTAACAGAGCGGAAGTAATCGCTTTCGGCTTCAGCCATTCTTCGCTGGGCGTCGAGAACCAGGTTCAACGTGGCGGTTCCCTGTTCGTAAGCGGCGGTGGTGGCGTCAACTTCTCGCTGAGCGGCAGCGCGGCGGTTGTAGTTCGTTTGAGCCAGGACGTAGTAGTCTTGCAGGTCGCGGACGGACTGAGCCAGCTGGTGAGTCAATTCGAGTTCCTGTTCCTGCAGAATCGCTTTTTCGCGCAGCAGGTTGAGTTCAGCGTTGCGGACGGCGGTGCGGCCAGAGCGGAATCCCAGCGGGACGGACAGGTAAGCGCCCAATTGCCATTCGCCGCGGCCATCGTGAGTCAGGCTGCTGTAGGCGTCCGAGACGTTTTTATCGTGATCGAGCAGTCTGTTGCCGTAGCCGTCCCATTGATATGAACCGTAGGTGTTGAACGTCGGGAGCAGGAAGTTCTTGGACGCGATGAGTTCCAACTGTCTCTGTTTGACAACCCACTTCTGTTTACGCAGAGCGATTGAGCGAACCAGAGCTTCGCAGTGCCAGGAATCCCAGTCGGCGACAATGCGCGCGGTGGTCGGTTCGGTAGCCGGGCGGATGAGTCGGCCGTCGGTGGTCGTCAAGCCCATGATGTATCGCAGTTTGTTTTCTGTTCCGTACAGGTTGCTCAAGGCGCGTTCAACAGACGCTCTGAACTGGAAGTACTGCTGACGAGACTGAGCTTCTTCCTGAGCGGAACCGCCAGTGTGACCGATGATGTACTTCGCGTAAACCTGACGCCATGTCTGCAAGGCGCTGTTGCGTCCAGCCAGAACCGTGTCCAGCAAACGATAAGCGTAGTACAGTTCCCAGTAAGCGCGTTCGACGTCGTAAACCATGCCTTCAACGCTTGTTTCAAAGTCGCAAAGGGCGGTGTCGGTCTTGATTCGGGCGATCATAACGCCGTTGTAATATCCAGGAGACGCGTGCGTACCGGCAATTCGGTTGAACTGAACGCCGCCGCCCTGCAGCCACGGCTGGGTGAATTCCATCGAGATGGAGGAAGTCCACCAGGACGGATATTTGTAACCGAAGTCCCCCTGTTGGTTGGTGGCAGTGTAGGTTACGTTATGACCAACGGTGAACGTACCGCCTGTGGCGCAGGTCTTCTGAATATACGTTTGGAACGTTCCAGAATCGCCTTTGACAGTGTCGACGCCGGCACGAGTGTTTTGTGTGTAGCTTTTGCCCCAGTAGGTGTTGGTGTTCCAGCTTGCATCGAAGTCAGACAGAACGCCTTCAACGCCGTAGCGGGGGTCGGTTTCCATAATTGCCGGATTCCAGACCGTCATGGCGGAAGCCGGACTTGAGGTCAACGCGGACGGAACGCCCATCGAGCCGTTCGAGCTGAAGGAGACGCCGCCAAGGTTACGCATGACCTTGCTGTTTTCCAAAGCGTAGCGAATCGCTTCTTCCAGGGTCAGGTCCCAAATTTCTTTGGGGTTGGAATTGGTAAGCGAGTACGGCGACTGAGCCAGGTTGACTTCGTTTAACGATTCAACCTCCGTGTCCGGATACTCAATTTTGGTTGACGCGGTTACCGCAGTGCTGGGAACCGGTTTTTCACAGCCCAGGTAGAACGGGTGCTGTGGGGTGCAGCCTAAGGAAATGACCAGCCCAGCCATTCCAATAAGCGCGGTGATGAAATTTGATTGTCGTGTCATTTTTTTATCCCTTTTCTATTAAGGAAACGTGTAACTCTTTTTCCAAGGATTTTAGCGGGAAGAAACTTGCTTTTTATGACGGTTTCAATGCCGCAAAACCCACAACTGGATTTGTCGTTACAATCGTTATCGTCCCTACAATCGTTAAACTTTCACGAAATTACCAAATTCAGAACAAAAAATCGTTTTTTTTTGAGAGACTTTAGATATTTCCGGGGAATTTTAAGAATTTTTTAAAAAATTTATCGAAAAGAGGCTTTTTATCAATTTTTCAGATTTTGCGGACGATAACAACAATATATAATGCGTAATTTGTAATTCGTAATTACGTTGTCGAACCTCGATAATTACGCATTGCGGATTACGAATTAATTAATTCCGAAACCATTCAGAGGATTAAATCATGAAAAAACTTATTTTAACAGCCGTACTCATCGTTTTAGGATCGAACGTTGGCTGCCGACTGAGTTGTACGCCGTACGATAACTGCGGTCCGGTTTACGCCAATCCGTACAACTGCGCGCCAAACTACCGTTCTGGCTCCGTATTTAATGGGGCTGCGACAAATCAGGGAGCCGTTGAATACGTTCCTGACAACGCTGCGCCCGCTGCAACTCCTTCCACAACTCCAGCGACTACGCCAACAAGCGATTCCTTCACGCCGCCGGCTCATCCGACTCCGTCCGCTTCTCCCGCTCCGATTCCGACAACGTCCTACAACAGACCGGTTTACAGAACTAATCAGCAGTCTTTCCAGACGACTTATCGCGCCCATTATCAGCAACGTTAAGACAAAAAGCGAACCTTTTCTTTGCTTTAGCTGTTAGAAAACATTTTGTTTCTAACAGCTTTTTTTATTAATTATGAAGATTTCTTTCTTTTATATGGGCTAAAAAAGTATTTAAGTCCTTGACAAAAAGGCTATATATTATATAATTCGCGCTCTTAATAATCGTGATAAGACAGGATTGTTAAACTATATTATATAGTAAATTCCCTATAATCTCCATTTTCCCGCCTTAAAACCTGGTAAATAATGAACGTTCCGCAAGACAATATTTCCCGAATTCGCAATATCGGCATTGCCGCTCATATCGACTCCGGCAAAACGACGCTGTCGGAGCGAATCCTTTTCTACGCTGGGCGAATCCACAAGACTCACGAAGTTAAAGGCCACGACCCAAATGCCGGCGCTACAATGGATTATATGGATTTGGAGGGGGAACGAGGCATTACGATTACCCCTGCCGCCACGACCGTAAACTGGAAAGGGGCGTCGATCAACCTCATCGACACGCCCGGCCACGTCGATTTTACGGTTGAAGTGGAGCGTTCGCTGCGAGTTTTGGACTCGGCAATTCTCGTTTTGTGCGCTGTCGGCGGGGTTCAGGCGCAATCGCTGACCATCAATCGCCAAATGCGCCGGTATAACGTCCCGAGAATCGCGTTTATCAATAAAATGGACAGAATTGGGGCGAATCCAGACAACGTCGTCGCTCAACTTCGAGAAAAACTCGGCTGCGACGCCTGGCCCGTGGAAATCCCGATTGGAAAAGAGAGCTCGTTCAAGGGCGTTGTCGATTTGATCGGCATGAAAGCCATCTACTTTGACGGCGACAACGGCGAAAAGCTCCGCTATGAGGAAATCCCGGCAGATTTGGCGGAAAAGGCGAAGAAATCCCGCGCCGCTCTGCTGGAAGCTCTGTCAATGTATTCAGACGCCATGATGGAGAAGCTGCTTGCGGAACAAGAGGTCGATTCGGAACTCATCTACGACGTTATGAAACAGGCGCTGCAGTTCAATCATTTTACTCCGGTCTTTATGGGAACCGCGTTCAAAAACAAGGGGGTTCAGCCGCTTTTGGACGCCGTCGTTCGACTTCTGCCCTCGCCGGCGGATTGCCAGCCCAAAGCCCTGGAATTTCAGCCGCCGCACAGAGAAATTGATCTCTCTCCCGATCCGGAAAAGCCGACGGTTGCCATGGCGTTCAAGATAGTCGAAGACCCCTTTGGCGCTTTGACGTTTATGAGAGTTTATCAGGGCACAATCGTCAAAGGAGAATCGTATTTCAATCAGCGAACCGGACAGAAATGCCGCTTTAGCCGCATTGTCCGCATGCACGCCAACGAACGTCAGGAAATCGAGTCCGCCGGGCCGGGCGACATCGTCGCGGTTGTCGGCGTTGAATGCGCCTCGGGAGATACGTTCTGCACGGACAAAGATTTTGTCACGTTACAAAACATGTACGTCCCGGAACCGGTTATCAGCGTCGCCATTGCTCCGGTTAAACGAGAAGGCGCAGACCGTCTTGCCAAGGCGTTGTCGCGATTCCGCCGGGAAGATCCGACGCTGGTCGTCTCCACAAACGAAGAAACCGGAGAAACGATTATGTCCGGAATGGGCGAGCTTCATCTGGACGTTTACGTCGAACGCATTCGCCGGGAATTTAACGTTGACGTGG
>JAZRTH010000357.1:0-3804 GCA_045651945.1 Thermoguttaceae bacterium | reverse complement strand
GGAGCTTCCTCAGCAGGTTTCGCTTCTTCCGCCGGAGCTTCCTCAGCCGGTTTAGCTTCTTCAGCCGGTTTTGCTTCTTCAGCCGGTTTAGCTTCTTCAGCTGGAGCTTCTTCAGCGGGTTTAGCTTCTTCAGCCGGAGCTTCCTCAGCAGGTTTCGCTTCTTCAGCCGGAGTTTCAGCCGGAGCTTCCTCAGCCGGTTTTGCTTCTTCAGCCGGAGCTTCCTCAGCCGGTTTAGCTTCTTCAGCCGGTTTAGCTTCTTCAGCCGGAGCTTCAGCTGGAGCTTCCTCAGCGGGTTTCGCTTCTTCAGCAGGCTTAGCTTCTTCTTTTGCCGGTTCGTCTGCATAAGCGGTAGACGTGAATAAGTCGAAAATGGAATTCAACGTTGTTGTTTCTGCGGGAGCCGCTTCCGAGGCTTTTTCGCCTTCCGTGGGTGCAGCCGCCTTTTCTTCTTTAGGAAGAACAGAGTCTTTTTCCGCAAACGGGACGCAGTTTTTAATTGTAACGTCGTTAGTTACCAATTTGCCCGGGAATTTTTCCTGGATCAGTGTGGTAACGTAATTGATGTATTCTTCGCCTTCGAGAGCCTTTTCGCCCTTTTTCGGGGTTGGGCTGGAAGAGTTGATCATGTAACGAACGCCTTTCTGTTCGCCGGTGATTTGGACGTCAGAAACAGCGAGGTTTTCCAGTTCGCTCAGTTCTTTACGAACGACGTCGATGGCGACCGGTTCGTTAAACAGAGCCTGAACGGATGAACCGCCAGTAAAGTCGATGTCAAGCAGACCGTTTCCACGGAAAATGATAGCTGCAAAGCAGATTATCCATAGAATTGCGGTAATGACGCGAACTTTTGCAATGGCGCCCATGAAATCGACGTTGGTTTGACCGATAATGCGGCGCATGCGGAGGTTTTTAACCAGACCGGTTCGGTCAGCGGTTTCAAAAATAATTCTGGCGCAGAACAGAGCGGTGAACATGCTCAAGCCAATACCGAGAATAAGCGTAACGGCAAAGCCTTTAATCTGAGACGTACCAACCCAGTACAAAATAACGCCGACCAACAAGGTGGTGATGTTGGAGTCAAAAATGGCGGAGAACGCTTTCTGGAATCCGTTGCGGATAGCCATGTGAATCGTGGCTCCCTTGTCTCTTTCTTCACGCATACGTTCGTAAATAAGAACGTTTGCGTCGACCGCCATACCTAAGGTCATGACCAAGCCGGCGATGCCCGGCAGGGTAAAGGCGGCGGAGAACGTAATCATCAACGCGACAAGCAGGAGCAGGTTGACAACCAGAGCGAAGTCTGCAACCAGACCGGCGAATCGGTAGTAATAGACCATAAATATAAGAACCAAAATCAAAGCAACCATACTGGCAACCTTGCCGCTGTGAATCGTGTCAGCGCCGAGGGTAGGACCGCTGGTCATTTCGGAAATGGGTTCTTTTTCAAGCGTAGCGGGAAGCGAACCGGAATTCAAAACGGTTGCCAGCGCGTTGGCGTCTTCTTCCGAGAAGCCACCGGTAATCTGACCGCGATCGCTGATTTTGGAGTTGATTCTCGGAGCGGAATACATTTCGCCGTCGAGAATGATGCCCAGGTGTCGATAACGGTTTTGCTGAACGTTGGGCGTGTTCTTTTCTGTCAGCTTGCCGAAACGGTTAGCGCCGTCTGCGTTAAAGCTGAAGTTGACGCAGTGTCCGCCGTACTGGTCGATTCCAGGCGTGGCGTCGGAAAGGTAGTCGCCGGTAACGTTGTAAATGTCTTTGATGCACAAGACTTCGCGAACTTCTTTATTGCGAACGGTGCGAGTTCTTGTAACGTAGTTTTCAAAATTGAAGTCGCCTTCCTGACCCGGGGTGATTGGAACCCACATGCCAATTTCGTTGTACGTGTCTTTTCCTTCAGCGTCAACGCCGGTTTTGATTCGGATTGACGTGTCGTTGGTTTTGGTTCCAAGTTCGATAAGCTGACGGTCTTCCGGATAGGTTCTGTCGGCAAGAATGCGGAACGCCAATGTACCAGAGCGGGAAACGATTTTCTTCAGTCGAGCGATTTCAATCGGGTCGACTTCCGGAATGATGATTTCGACAGCGTTGGAACCCTGCTGACGAACGGTGATTTCTTTAACTCCACCCGGGTCGAGACGCTTTTTCAGGGTCGAGGACAGTTTGTCCATTTTCGTGGAAAGCCCTGAATTGGAACGCGCTCTGGCGGCTTCTGCGTCTGCATCCTGTTCGAGCTGTTCCTCTGTTGTTTTGGAAACCTCGTAAACCAGAATGGATCCGCCGCGAAGGTCAATGCCGAGCTTGATTTTTTGATAGCTGGTTGCTACGACGGTAATGCCGAAGAAAACGGCAACCAAAATAATCCAGTAAGAAAACGCGTAATCCGGCATGCGGAAGCGTTTGGCAAAGTACAAAGCCAGTAAAATCGGAACGACTCCGACCAGCGCCAAGGCTGTGATTGTTAGTAATGTGGGGTTCATTGTAAAAAAATCCTTAATGAGGAATACTGTTTGTTTCTATCCGTTAAAACAAACGTTAAATCCTGAAATGAAAATTTGATTTGCGAACGTCAAATAACGGGAAGATAAAAAACGTTGCTGGCTCTCAATGGTTGAGAGGACAGAATCGCGAATGTTTTTATCCGTTCCTTTTATTTTTGCTCGATGTTATTATTTCTTTTTATCTTCTTCCGGCGTTACAACGTAGGCGATTGCGCGCGGGTCAAACATGACCTTAACGTTGTTTTTGTCGTCCAGAAGGAGCTGAACTTCAAGCGTTTCGTTATTGCTGCCTCGAATGATGTTGGTTATTGACGCCTTAATGCCGCCAATTGTTACGACTTTGTCTCCAACTTTGAGACCGCTTAACATTTGGTCGAATTTCTTTTGCTGATTCTGCTGCGGGCGAATCATAAAAAACCACATGATGAAGAAAAACAACACAATCATGAGAATCCATGACATTGCTTCTCCTCCTGCGGCTGTTCCAGTGGAACCAGTTGCGTTTTGCGATTGCGCCAATAAAGCGTATTCGATAAAATTCATAACGTTTCCTTTTTAAAATTGCCTGGCGACGAAATGACCGTTGAGAAGCGAGTGTTTCAAAATACAACAACTTCTCATTTCGGACTCGTCATATTCCGTCCAATTTCCAATATTTTTTATAAAGTTCTAATAATAATACCAACTCCCGATTTCTGCAATACCATACACCCCTTTAAAGCCCAAAAAAGTTTAAATTTTTCCTGAATTTCTTAAAAAGTAAGAAAAAATGTTAAAATAGGCAATTAAAGGCGTCGTTTTTTATTGGACGAAATGGGGTCTGACAGTATTATAGCGTCAATTTTGCAATAATTTGATGGTGAAAGGTTCAGTTCGCGTAGCCCATGACCTTCATCCATTCGTAGGAGCGGTCGAACCAGCCGCCGAAATGCTCTCCAAGCGGCTTGGCGACAAATCCGTGCGGGGTTTTGGCGTAGATGTACATTTCCATCGGGACGCCCATCTTGTGCATTTGGGTGTAAATGGCGATTGACCCGAGCGGGGAATACTTGTCGGCGTCGCCGTGGAAGAGGCACATCGGGGCGGATTTGGCGTCAAATTTGAAGTCTTTGCAGATGGGTTCGTCGATTCCTTTGTTCGCGTTGGGACCTGTTGCTCCGTCTTCCAAAACGTAGGCTGGATAAATCGGAATGGCGAAGTTGATATGGCACGACACGCTGTCGAGGTCGTCAACGGGCTCGTAGGCGGGCGTTTGGGAGTTGACGGCGCACAGAACCGTCAGATGTCCGCCGGCGGAGAA
>JAZRTH010000356.1:0-7722 GCA_045651945.1 Thermoguttaceae bacterium | reverse complement strand
GGGACGGGGCAGCTGTCGTACTATAACAGTAACTCGTACTGGCCCAATTCGTTCTGGTATTCCCGACCTATTCCCGGCGAACGTTCGATGATCGTTTCCGTCATTACCGGACATCACGATTCCCACCGCGCCGGCGAATTGTGTCTGTTTGACCCGGCTCTGGGGAGAAACGAGGCGGACGGCTGCATTCAGCGCATTCCCGGATACGGCAAGAAGGTCGAGCCGATTATCAAAGACGGATTGGTCAAGAATTCCTGGCCAAAATTCCTTCATCCGTTCCCGCTGTCGGACAAGTATTTTCTCGTTTCCTGCAAGCCGACGCCGCAGTCCAAATGGGGCTTGTATCTGGTCGACGTCTTTGACAACATGACGCTCCTTTACGAGGACGACGACTATGCTCTTCTGGAGCCGTTCCCGCTGATGAAGCGCGAGCGCCCGAATCTGATTCAGGACAGAGTCAACCTGTCGCGCAAGGACGCCGAGGTCTATATCGCCGACATCTACAACGGTCCCGGCTTGAAGGACGTTCCCCGCGGGACGGTAAAGAGCCTGCGTCTGTTTACGTATCATTTTTCGTATCAGAACATGGGCGGGCTGATGGGCATCGTCGGTGTGGACGGTCCGTGGGACATCAAAGAAGTTATGGGAACCGTTCCCGTCAACCCGGACGGCTCCGCCCGATTCCGCATTCCCGCCAACACGCCCATTGCGATTCAGCCGCTGGACGAGTCCGGGCAGTCGCTCCAGCTGATGCGTTCCTGGTTCACTGCGATGCCAGGCGAACTGTTACAGTGCAACGGCTGTCATGAAGACCTCAATCAGGCGGCGATTCCCAAAACGTCTGTCGGGTTCACTGCCAAACCGGCGGAAATTCAGCCCTGGTACGGCGACCGCCGCGGGTTCTCCTACGCCCGGGAAGTTCAGCCGATTATCGACAAATACTGTTTGGCTTGTCATGACGGTTCAGACGAGTCCTGCAAGACTCTCGACCTTCGCGGCGGCGTCTTTGTTCAAAACTACCATTCCATTCAGTCTGGAAACGGGACAGGGCACATTCAGCGAAATACGCATTTTTCCGTTGGATACTATAACCTTCAGAAATACGTCCGCCGTTCCGGAATTGAATCGGACATGCATTTGCTGGAGCCGAAAGAGTTCTCCGCCGATACGACGGAACTGGTTCAGCTTCTTCGCGCCGGACATCATGGCGTTCGTCTTTCGGATCAGGCGTGGGACAGAATCCTGACGTGGATTGACCTCAACTGCCCGTACCACGGCACGTGGACGGAGGCGACGAAGCACCCGGGCGCTCAGCGTCAGCGGCGAGTGGAGCTGGCGCAGCTGTACGGAAATCTTGACCCGCACGACGCCGAGGAGATTTACAAGACGGATATCGAAACCGGCGCGCCGATTCTGCCGGACGAGCAGCTTCAGGACGCCGACCAGAAGCCGGAACCCGTTGTCGAGCTGTTCCCTCAAGATTACAAGCCGGAAACGAAGGTTGTAACGCTGCCCAACGGTCAGGAACTGGAATTCGTCCGCATTCCAGCAGGAACGTATACCGTCAACGGCGTTGAAACGAGAATCGACAAGCCGTTCTGGATAAGCGCCCGGGAGATTCGCAACGACCAGTTTGCCGCGTTCGACCCGACTCACGACAGCCGCGTTGAATCGAAGCATTGCTATCAGTTTGGAATTCATGGCTACCCGATGAACAAGCCCAATCAACCCGTCTGCCGCGTTACGCAGCAGTCCGCGCAGGCGTTTTGCGACTGGCTGACCAAACAGCTTGTCGCCGACGCTTCAACGTCAAATCTGACCTGTAAACTGCCGACGCAGACGCAGTGGGAATGGGCAGCCAGAGCCGGGAAATCGACGCCGTTCTTCTACGGAACGCTCGATTCCGATTTCAGCCCGTTCGCGAACCTCTCGGACGCTTCCATGATGAATTTTGCCACCAACCCGTATACCGTTGACAGCAAATACGGATCCATGCCGGAATTTGACGACTGGATTCCCGCCGACAAACGCTTTAACGACGGGGTCGTTTTAACGACGACGCCCGGCTCGTACCGTCCCAACGATTGGGGCGTCTACGACGTCCACGGCAACGTCGCGGAATGGACAAGCTCAACGGACGCCGCCGGACGGTTTATCGTCAAAGGCGGATCGTGGTACGACCGCCCATACCGAGCGGCGATCCACGCCTCGCGTTCGTACCCCGCCTGGCAGCGCGTCTTCGACGTCGGGTTCCGAGTGATATTGGAATGATTTGGAGTGCGACGGCAAGTCGTCGCACTCCAAATACGCGGACACAGTCGCAACAGGAAAGCAGACGCCTCAGAAAACCAAAGAGCGCGATATGCGCTCCGACTTGCTGAGGACAGATAAATAGCTCTCCATTTGCAATAATTTATCACGAATACTCTACTCTATGTACCTTAAAATCAACATGCAAATGGCATCTGCTTGTTCTTCACCCTTGAGTTTCTTAATTAGCTCTTTTTGATTCTCAAAACGCTTTTTTTGAATCCACATTAAAAGAGCGTCTCCCCCTTCTACCGTCAGACCGATGACTCCTGTAACAATGCCGCTAATCAGATTCACGCCTGGTATGAACGCAAGCGATATGCCTGTTATGCCTGATACGATGTCAATACTCCCCAGAAAAAGCTTAATCTCTGCGATGTCTCGATCCAGCAATTCTGCCCTGTAGTCCATATTAGCTGTGTATATAAGTTGAATTCCACGACTAATATCCAAAGCGCTATTTATGATCTCCATTGTGCTCAATACCGCTTCAATTGGCTTTGCCGCACGATAAAAACTGTTAATATAGCAATTGGTTTCTGCTTTATATGCGAACGATGTTTCTGTGGTAATATTGAAAACTCTGTCTGTCAATCGACCTGAGTTAATTGATTCCTGGACGAGTATGCTTTTTGAATGTTTCAGTTCTTTATAAATATCTCGGGGAACCAGGATGGAACAGTCGGAGTATTTCGACTCGCGGAGCGCTTTAACTGCTTCGCCAAAACTGAGTTTTTGCTGGTATTTTTCTACAATAATTCCCTGCCTTGTCAAAATAAGATCTGCCGGGTCGTGTGGTTTGCCCAGTAATGCCGTATTTTCCAGCCGGTATTCAGGATTGTTGCGAGCGAATTCCCTCTGAAATTTTTGAACATAGCTTTCTTCAAACAATTTCCCTGCTATTGTTGAACTCCCGCGTTTTTGGATATATTTTCCAGCCGTTCCAGCTTTTTTGAGAGTTTTATCGTTGATTCCAATAGCTATTTTAAGCCGTTCCTGACGAGAAAATCTGTCAGCCAGGCTAAAATCAATTCGTTGTTCTTTGTGAAAACTGCCGCACAGAACAGATCCAAAGTTGTCATTTGCAGCGGCGTTATGTATTGGTAAAACCTTGACTGGCGTTTTGAAAATGGGGCTTTCGATAACGCGGCTTGCCATGCGGGACGCCTCTTCAGAGCACGAATTTATGCTATGCCAGATTGGCGTTTCCGGTTTGCCAAGAACGTGCTGCGTATAGATGACATGAATGTTCATATCGCCGTTCCTGGCAGCCTCCAGCGCCTGTCGAGCAATGCGTTTTTCGGCTTCGGACGCCGAGTTGCTTTTTAGCGTATCCTGTAGAGCGTCTATGACCCATTCTGGCGTCCCTTCCTTGTGACCAAAGCGGTTTTCAGGAAGATGGAAACTGTCGCCTTTTGTGATTCCCTTTGCTTCAACGACCTGAAATATCCCGTCAGAACTCTGCCAAACCTGATCGACGCCTTGTGGGTGGTTTGGGGATTTATCGCTTTTTCTCAAGAGTGGCGTCCAGCCTTTTTCCAGACAAAGCTTTTCCGCTCCTCGTTCGCCCAGTTCCTCGGAGATGCGAATTTTCCCCTGAATATCGCCTTCAGTGATACATCGCAAATAGCGTTCACGGAAAGCTTGAGCTTCAGCCTCTGAAAAATAGTTTGAGACTGAATTGCCCATTTCCCGCGCCTGAGCTGTGTGAGTGTTTACACTCCCGGCAAACAGGACGCCAAGGAATAAAAGAACCATGAATTGATATACGCTTTTCATCCCAACCTCAAAACGCGCTTAAAGGAACTTTTTCTTCCAAAATCAATCTCCGCAGAAGATCGGCAAGTCCATTTGGATCGCGATTTTTTTGGAAAAGACCTTGCTGCTTTTCTTGAAATACAACGTCTACTGGAGTAAAGAGATATTCCGGAGAAATGCGCGACAACCCATCTTCCGCCGCTACGTCATCGCCACAATTATATATAACCCAATTCGCCCAAAGATTATAACGCACTCTATTTAACTTTTGAGCTTTTTCAAGCAGTTTTTCTCCTTGTTCCATGGGATTTTTATCAGGAGGAAAACGTTCCATAAGAATTGAGATTTCGGGAGACTGAAGAGATAAAATGTAATCTCGAATTTCCATAATCAAAAGCGTTGTATCTCCCATTTCAAACTTGACTGGCGTTTTAGAAAACTGTTCGGTAAATATGTTCCAGTCTATATCATTACAACCAATTACGAGTTCTTGATAACGGATTTGATATTTTACGATCCGATTGGCAATGTTATTAGAAAGATTCTGAAGAAACTTGGTATTTTCCTTATCAGATTCATCGGCATACTCAAGCAGAATAACCAAAAAATCCCGTTGTTCAAGCAGGGCGTCAAGCTCCAGATTTTCTAGCGCTTTACGGGCAATGCGGCATTCCTCATTAATTGTATTTTTACGAATTTTTTGTATTTCCAGCTGAATACTCCATGTTTTATTAAATTCAGACCGGCTTTTGCAATTCTGACAGGTCTTTTGGGCGCACTCCAGAAAAACGTCCAGCATGGCAATTTTTGCGGTATTCTTTGCTGATTTGAGGACGTCAGATTGTTTGTAAACTTCCCAGATGTCGGCAAATTGCATTGGGTCTGACGTGCACTGAAGCGTTGAGGCTTCAACCATAGCAGAGCCTTTGGCAGGATCGTCTTTGTAGATAGCAAGCCCCTCGCGAAACATAGCAACAAGTTCCGATTCCGCTACGCAAACAGATGCACAAAAGGCGCATATCAAAAAAAGAATACTGGCTTTAAGGGCGCTTTTCACGATAGACCTCCTACTTTGTTTTGACTTCTTCAACAAACACTCTAATTTTTCGGTCGTTAGCGACCATTGGTCCAGTACTTTCAACGATTATTTTATCCTTAAATGACTGGAACGTCAATTGAATAAAATTTGCAACCATTGGGGAGTCAAACCAGGGAGAATAATCCTCAATATGGATGGCGTAGGAGTGATTCGTCCCTTCGCGTATCACAAATCGATTTCCTTCTTCATCTGGAAAATCCACAGACCAGGCTCGACGAATTTCTGGAAGAGCATATTTCTGATTTTTACCAATGTATCGACCGTTTTCCTGCACCCAAACACAAAGTTTAGGATCTTCTCCGGCAAGCAGAGGACGCTGTTTTGCACGAATCGGAGCTGTTCGCGGGACGTCGATGGTCTTTATTCTATAAACGCGTCTGATTCCATTAAATAAAAGTTTGCACTGAACGTTCTCGTTGTCATTTTTCAGAACGTATTCTTCATTGCCTTTTTTCAAATTGTCATACAATGTCTTTGCATTGAATGTAAACGTGGCAAGCGTTCCCAGCGTTCTGTTGAAAAATTCAATTGTAAAATCTGTTTTATATTCAAAGTCAACGGGAATATCCTCAATACGAAGGTCTAAATTACGCAATCTAAAAGAACCAACGACCTGCTCATCTTTTTTCTGAATGTGAGAAAAGCGAACCTGCATTTGATAAGTATCCTTCAATCTCTCAAGATAGGAGTCTGAAGGCTTTGAAATTTGAAATGATTCGATTTGATAACAAAGGTTATCTTTGTTTTCTTTCTCAAACCGAAGAACAATCTTGTTGCCTGGCGAGATTTCCAGCTCGTAAGATTTACTGACGTCATTCCAATTCATAAAGGTTGCTGAAGCTACAGGATTCCCGGTTACAACCTCATTATCCCAATCATAAGACGAAAAGACGTAGAAAACATAGCTCTTTCCGGGATCCTTAGGGATGGAAATTTTATAATTTGAAGGTTTATCCACTTTTGGCGTAATGGCAAATTTTTCGTTGCTGCCAGTACAACAAATCCGGTTGCCGCGTTTAACGCCATCCCATTCGTAAACGCTGAAATAAGGACAAATGGGAAGATTCACCTTTGTCAGATCGTAACTCTCCAATCGGAAAAAAACAATGTCGTTTTCCGTAACAGATTTGAATGCCGGATTCGGGGCGTTGTTCTTAACTTCGTCTTCTGCGTAAATGCTGAATCCGAAAGTTACAAGGGAAATGAATGCAATGGCAAAAAAAAGATTTTTCATAATCTCGCCTCTTAAGTAACAAAGTGAAAAACGTTACAGAATCATTTTACTGCTTTTTGTAAAATGACTTTACCTTTCAATAATGCTTTATTGTATCAGACTGCTTCATCGATATCAAGCGGTAAAATAGTAAAAATTTAAAAAAAGAATAAAATTAAAATCTTTTGGCAAGATTATGGATAATTCAGGGATGAATCCAGCTCACGCGGCGGGCAGCGAGGACAGAGAACTGCGCCTTGCCGCCCGTGAACGGAATGACCTGCTCATAACCGAGGCGACTCTATCGCCGCTTTTATCGGAAACTCGATCAGCGACAACACGTCGCGGTCGAGGTCGACGCCGGGGGCGAGTTCCGTCAGCGTTACAACGCCGTCAATAAGGCGGAACGTCGCTCTTTCGGTAATATACATAACGTCCTGTTTCGTTTCCGCGGCGCGGCGGCCGCTAAAGGTGATTTGCTCGACGTCGCGGACGAACTTTTTAATCTTGCCTTCTTGAACAATCTTTAGGCGTCCGTCCTGGAATTCGACTTTCAGACCGTCGGAGGTAAACGTCCCGCAGAAGACGACGCGTTTCGCATTTTGCGTGATGTTGATAAACCCTCCGCAGCCGGCGAGTTTCGACCCGAACTTGCTTACGTTGACGTTGCCGAACCGGTCAAGCTGCGCCATTCCTAAAAACGCGATGTCCAGCCCGCCGCCGTCGTAGAAGTCAAACTGTTCCGGTTGAGTGAGAATGCAGTCTGGAAACGCCGCCGCGCCAAACGAGCCGCCCGAGGCGGGATAGCCGCCAATCGTGCCGGACTCCGTTGTCAGGACAAGGTCGGAAATCCCCTCTTCAGCCGCGACGGCGGAAATCTCTTCCGGCATCCCAATTCCCAGATTGACAACGGCGCCGGGAACGAGTTCTTTCGCCGCCCGCTGAGCGATAAACCGACGAACGTCAAACGAGTTGCGAGTTGCGAGTTGCGAGTTGCGAGAGTTTTGCCTACTGCCTACTGCCTCTTGCCTACTGCCTTTTAAGTTGTGAGCGGCGCTTCCAATAAATGCCGGATTGAAATCGAAATCGTTTGTCATGCGGTGATTTTCCGGCTTGGCGACGACGATCGCGTCGACCAGACAGCCCGGAATTTTCACGCTTTTGGGGTCAAGGGGGGCGTCGGAAACGCGTTCGACCTGAACGAGAACTTTCCCGCCGGAATTTTTGGCGGCTTGCGCCATTGCCGTTACTTCCAGAGTAACCGGCTCGCGTTCCATCGAGCAGTTCCCTTTGGCGTCACAGGCCGTCGCGCGCAGAAAAACGACGTCGATGGGAAAGGCCT
>JAZRTH010000355.1:0-9219 GCA_045651945.1 Thermoguttaceae bacterium | reverse complement strand
GGAAGACAATAGGCATTACTTTCAGTTCTTCCGGTAAATTGACGCCAGCTTTTTAGCTCCCAGGCGCCAAATTGTCGGATGAACCTAGTTTTTTATTAATCTCTTCAAGTTTAGCAGAAGAATCTTTAAAGTTTCGTTTTGCTGATTTCGTAAAACAATCTTTAGCCGCCTGAAGGTCGTTGATCGAGTAATAGTAACAACCCGCAGCGTATGCGGCAGAAGCGTCTGTTGACGTCAAATACAAAACTCTTTCCAATGCTTTACTGTCTACCGGTTGTTTATCTTGTACAGCTTTTTCGACCACAGCAATTGAATAGCCCCACAATGCGACTTTGGCGCCCACGTTTTTCTCTTCAAGAGCTTCTACTCGCTTTAGAACTTTCGGAGTTATAACATCAGGTTTTCTGCCGAACTGTTCAAGAAATTCAATCGCTCTTTGGTTACAGTGATAATTGTATACCGGAATTCTAATACAAATTAAAAGCGCTAATGCAACTACGGCAAGCGCTGCAAGCTGATAAATCTTGAACCGGTCAGGATTTTTCGCTTTGGGCGTTGGTTCCGGCACCGTGGACTTTGGAACGTTGTCGCTTATTAATACAGCCAGTTTCTCCCAACCGGAACTCAAAGCGGAATCGTTTTGAATTTGCTCAACGCCCAGCTTGACTAACGAAAGGGCCGCGCCTGTAGAAACTTTAGTCGTCAGCAAGTAAAAACAGGATTGCAAGAAAGCGTTGCGGCTTTCGTTGTTATCGCCGCCAAACCATTTGTCATCCGATTCCGGCCAGACAGCTTCGTCCGAAGGCGATGGTTCAAGAAGAGCGCGTCCCAATTCGTTTGCTATGCGCTGCTTTTCCGTTTGGGATTCATGACTCCATTTTTCAGGATCGCCTTCATGAATTTGCGACGACAGCAAACTGCTATAAGCGCTTTGCAGCGCTGCGTCGTTCTTCCCTAAAGATGGAACAATGCGGCGTAAAAATCCAAACAGCCGCGCCCCCTCGTTAACATCCCCGGAAATTACCCAGGAAAGACGATTGATTTGACCAGCATGATCTTTTCGACCGCTATCCAGTGCGCTGACATAAAGCGTCCAGATTCCATTGAGTTGGTACAGAATCAATTCTGGATATTCCTCCATGTGGAAATCGCTCCATTGATTCCACGGTTCGATTTCCAATTGAGGAATCCAGCCAACTTCCGGGTAATCCAGTTTATAGTCGCTGGTGAAAAAGTGAAACTTCATTTAATTACTTTGTCGTCAAAATGCGGGATTGCGTTACTGTTATTTATGCGAACGCACGTCTCGATTGGCAATATTTTACCTGTCAGCTGACGATTTGACATTCTATTTAACGTTTCTGTAAGACCGACAAGGCAAGCGATACAGGTGCAATTGCCTCTTTTATCAATTTAACATTACTGTCAATAAATGTCAAGCTATCTCCCAATAATTTTACAGCCAGTTTTTCTGATGCTTTTGACGATTTAATTATTTGCTTTACAAGAAGGCGGAGAATAGAAGCGCCTTCAAGAGATATTCACTCATTTTGTTATTCAAACTTCCAGATTATTATTTAGAAGTTGGTTATGTTTCAAAATCATTACGTTCTACTGCCTTAGATCCTCTATTATCTCACTGTAGACTTCGTCGCCCTGTATGATTATCGCTGTTGCGGTCGCGTATTTTTTGCAGTGCGACAAGGTAACGAGAAAGTCACAGAGGTTTTGCTCGCGGGCGATTTCCAGAACGCGTCCGCCGATAGCGACAATCGGTTTTCCAGACATCAGATTGCGAATTTCCAGATCGCGCCATTTGACCCCGTCGGCATAGCCGGTTCCCAGCGCTTTGAGAATCGCCTCTTTGGCGCTCCATCGCGCTGCAAAATTCTCGTTTGAATTTTTATGTCCTTCACAATAAAGAATTTCCAGATCTGTAAACGTCAGATTTTTAAAAGAATCGCCATGGCGGGCAAGCATGTCAGCGATTCGAGAGATTTCCGTAATATCCGTTCCGATTCCGAAGACGTTCATGATTTATATGCAGTATTGAACAGCGAGAAACAAGTTGCGAGTTACGAGAAACGCACGCGAAACATATACTCGCAACTCGTTACTCGCAACTCGCAACTAAAATCCGTTTTCCCAATGATTGTTTTTTAATTAACGCATTGTGCGTTTGACGGCAGCCGACTTCCACTGATTGCCAGCGGCGGGCAGAACCGGGGCGTAAGAGTCGCCGCCAGCTTTAACGGTAGCCTGAGCGGATACGACTTCGTCAGAGACGATAACCGCTCCCGGAGGCAGTTGCTGCATGACGTCAGCGGGAAGTTTAACGTTATTGCCAGGTTGAGTTGGAGCGTAAGTCTTCTGAATCGGCTGCTGATACTGAATCTGCTGAATCGGACCGTTTGCAGTCTTCGCAGCGCGGTACGTTGTCGGATTCTGAACGGCAGCCTGTCGGTTCTGGCTGCAATTTCGGCAGTTAGAGGTTGTCGTTCCCGGAATGGGAGCAGGAGACGGCTGGATTACCTGAGGACGTCCGGGCGCCGGAGTTGCCGGAGCAGGAGCAGCGGAATCCATAATTACTTCACCGCCCATACCGCCATCGTAAATCATGCCATCGCCGTAACCATATCCACCGTCGCCACAGCTGGAGCAGCCGGAATTGCAGCCAACAGTTCCACGGCAGGCAGTAGCGCCGCAATAGCGAGACGAGCACGGTCCAGCGTAGTTGTTAAAGCAGCACGGATCGGGACAGGGCGGGTCGCTCCATTCACCCCAATAAATCTGGCTGCAGCCTGTGTTGGGCCAACAACCAACAGCGCACATCCAAAGTTCCTCGACAATGCGGAACGGAATAGAAACAATTGTCAACAGCGGGCAGCACGGATAACCATAATATCCAGTGAAGCACGGATCGCAATTATTCGGACCGCAAACTGGACCGCAAGCTCCGCCATAGCAACCGCCGCCATAGCATGCGCCGCCATTGCAGCCGCCAATTCCGCACGGAGTAAACAAGTCGCTGGACGTCGCCGCCGTTGCCGGGCAGGAATCGCAAGCGCCGCCGTAAGGGCCGCAGGGAGCGTAATTATAACCGCACGGGCCATAGCAGCAACATCCCGTAAGGAAGGACGCGATACTAACAATCGCAGCCAATGTGATGATTCGTTTCATAGTGGAAAACCTCTTTCTTTTGGGTTGAACGACAAAACCTTTTTTGACGTTCAAAAACGGATTGAAAATTCTATTTGGTTTATGATTTCCTCAATGCAAGAGGAACCAATTACAGTTATCGTCCATACAATCGACAAAATTGAGAAAATCATCAAAAAAATAATTCTTTTGTTATGTTGCCCAGATTAACAGACGGTTAGAGGTAGTTAATAAAGTGCATAGTACTTAGTGCATAGTGCATAGTAAAGAGCGCCAAGAATAAATAGTTACCCCACTACTGCCTACTGCCTGCTTCTCAACCCGATAATTTCTTAAATTTTTGATAATTTTCCCTGTCTCCCCTCGACTTTTATTCAAGATTGCTATATAATGATGAGCAAAATAGACGTCAGGGACGCCATTATATAGTGGTTAGTGGTTAGTTTTTAGTAGTTAGGACGCAAGCGCAAGCGTTCCATCAAAACTAACGACTTACCACTAATTACTAACCACTTACCACTTTATTATCATGAAACGCATTGTTTTGCTGTTGACCCTCATAACGGCAGTCGTACCGTCCTTTTCTGTACAGGGCGAAGAAACGCCGCGGTATTTAGGTCCGTGTTCGATTTGTCAGAGTTCAGACGGAGCTTTTCTGTTTGTTGTTAATATGGACGGCAAGTCCGTCAGCAAAGTTGATTTGGCAGGAAAGAGCGTTGCCGCCGAATTCCCCACGCCTGCGACGCCAACAGGAATCGCCATATCTAAAGACGACAAAACCCTTTACGTAACCGTTACCCGCCCGGAAGGCGAGTTGCTGGTCATGTCGACAGAGAACGGAGTCGTTGAAAAGGCGATTGCTGTCGGGCATACTCCTTGCTCTCCCTGCTTAACTCCTGATGGAAAAAGAGTTTACGTCTGCAATCAGTTCAACAACAACGTTTCCGTCGTCGATCTGGAACAGGGCAAAGAAATCGCCAAAGTTCCAGTCGTTCGAGAACCCGTTTCGTGCGACATAACCCCTGATGGCAAAACGGTTTTCGTTGCCAACTTCATTCCCAACGACCGAGCTGACGGCTACGATGTTGCGTCGGAAATCGGCGTTATCGACACGGCAACCAATACCGCGACGTCCATTCGTCTGATTAACGGCTGCTCGTCCGTTCATGAAATTCGCGTATCTCCTGACGGCAAATACGCTTACGCAACCAATATTCTGGCTCGATACCAAATGCCAACCACTCAGGTTGAACGCGGCTGGATGAACACCAACGCTCTGGCGGTTATTGACGTCGAAGCCAAAAAGCTGGTGAACGTCGTTCTTCTGGACGATATCGACCTGGGCGCCGCCAACCCGTACGGGATCGCGTTCACGCCAGATTCCAAAACGCTGCTGGTAACTCATTCCGGAACGTCTGAAATGAGCATTATCGACAACGAAAAGATGATTGAAAAGCTTTTGGCGATGCCGGAAAAGACCACGGAAAACGCCGGCATTTACACGGCGGCAACGGCGGCGGACGTTCCCAACGATCTTTCGTTTTTGGTGGGCATGAGAAACCGCGTCCGACTTAAGGGCGTTGCGCCCCGCTCAATCGTTGTAACAGACAATAAAGCGTATACGCCGCTGTATTTCTCGGATGAAATCGACATTGTCAATTTGCGATCCAAACGCTGCACCGGCAAAATCGAACTGGGACCGCAGCAGGAAATGAGCAAAGTTCGTAAAGGACAGATGTTCTTCGGCGACGCCTCGCTGTGCTTCCAGCAATGGCAGTCTTGCGCGACGTGTCATCCCAACGCCCGCGTTGACGCCCTCAACTGGGACTTGATGAACGACGGCATGGGCAACCCGAAAAACGCCAAGTCTCTGTTCCGTTCAGATAAAACCCCGCCGACCATGATTTCCGGAATTCGTCCTGACCATCACGCCTGCGTCCGCAAGGGAATTCAGTTTATTCAGTTCGCCGTTCGACCGGAAGAAGACGCTCAGTGCATCGACGAGTTCATCGAAGCCATGGAAGCCGTTCCCAGCCCGTATCTGGTTAACGGCAAGCTTTCCGAAAAAGCCCTCAAAGGCAAAGAAGTATTCAAAAAAGCTAAATGCGACGTCTGCCACGGCGGAGAATACTACACCGACATGCAAATGCACAACGTCAAAACCCGAGCGGAATTCGACCAGCGCGACGACTGGGACACCCCCACGCTGCTGGAAGTCTGGAGAACGGCTCCGTATCTCCACGACGGTCGTTATGTTACCATGAAAGAGCTCTTCGTTGAAGGAAAGCACGAACTCCAGGACGTTCAGCTTACAGAAGAAGAAATTGACGCCCTTTGTGAGTACGTTCTGTCTTTGTAAATAACGATAACATCAAATCGTTTTGATTTAAAACAAAAAACGGCGAGAGGGTTTAACCTTCTCGCCGTTGATTCTTTTAAACTTTTGTCTTGGTTCTCTTACCAGGCGTATTCCATTGTCAGCGTCATGCCTTGCATGAATTCCGTGGTATCGTTGTCGATAGCATACCGGTCATTCATTCCCTGAATTATCTGGTTTGTTGCCTGAGCAACGCCTGTAATCCACATAATATTGTACTGGAAACGACCTGTCCAACGTTTGCTGAATCTGTAGTTCACCCAAACGCCGATATCAGCCAAACCTCCCAGCTGACCTTCAGAAGCTTTAGCGGAACCTGGCATCCATGAAGCTGTATACGTACGATCTGACCAGTTGTACAACGGAGCAATTTTCCAATTAACGCCCCAGTTCCACATGCAGTGCTGATCAATCAATTCCGCTCCAATCTGGAAGCCAAGCATGTTATTGTCGACTTCGCAATCCAAACTATATCCTTGTGTAAGATTGCTTAAAAGACCGTAATCATTTTGGTTAAAATATCGAATACCAGCAAGCATGTTTCCAGACCAACCCTGACGGCATTGTCTCTGAACGCGTCCGTTGGGAAGGTACACCATCTTGTCATGAAGCGTTCCACGAGGCTGTACAATCAAATTAAGTTCAAATGAATTCACTCTGGAACGAACCTTGTATTCCATTTCTTCAGTTACGTAATTGTTATCCGAGTCCTGACCATAAAACAGATATCTGTTGGTCATTTCCCACTCGTTAAGCCCCCAAAATTCAAATTCGAGGAAGAAGTTGACATTCTTCGCATTACGCCCTAAATATCGTTTAGCGCTAAGCTCTAAACCTGCAGAGATATCAAACGAGTTATCCTTTTCAACAGTAACGCCGTTAAAAGTTGAAAGACTGCTGACCGACCACAAAGCGCCAGGAATTGCCTCTATATGTTCCGGTCTTTCCCGATGCATAACTTTCAGACCGAACTCAAGATCCCATAATTTGGGATTGCCATATCCGCCGCCGCAAAGCTGACATCCAGGACTGTTAAGAATCGTATCGCCAGCAGCTCCCTTCGGTCCGGAAGGCTGCAAAACGCGAGGATCAATACGTTCCGGTCCGCTGTTAGGCATGGCGCCCATCGGCTGAGGCAAAATACCGGGAGAATATTCATCCAAATCGTATTTGGGATTGCCATAACGGTCAGTCGTACGAACATAATAGTCGCCGCGTTTCTCAAACGGACCGGTTGGATTAATCGCTACATTAGAAGCTACTGTAGATTCAGGAGCGCTATTTTCAATATATGAATATTCCTCTGGCTGGGTAACGACTGCATCATAGCTCGCTGCCACAGGTCCCGATGGAACAGCTGTTTGCGCTGCTGGAACCGGAGGGGCTTTACAATCGTTATAGACGTCGCCTTCAAGCGAAACAGCCGGTACGCCAGAGACGCCTTGCCCATAAATGGCAACTCCGCTACTGCAAAATGCGACTATAATTGCCAAAATGGTCGGCAATTTTCGAACGCGAACAGCTATGCGCTTATACCATTGGATCACTGATTTCACGGTTTATCCTCCATAATAAATTGACTGCTGGCAATATGATTGCTTTCCATGCAGACAACCGTCAAATAAAATACTTCTGGATATATAAATCCAGTTCTATAATTGTTTCATCGTCATTTTAAGTTCCAGAAAATAGAAATAACCCAAAATAATTCCAAAAATCATCTAAAATCAATCTTTTGTAGTTAATGTATTTTAACCATTTGCCACAATCTCTCTGCTATAAACTCCTCACTCCTCATTTCTAACTCCTAACTTTTCAGGCGCCCCCCCTGAAAGAAATAGCTATTTCTGCTAAAATACCAATATAATATATACTGACTTGAAAATGGGTTTTGAATTGATAAGATTATTAATAGAGAATAATCCTCTCGATCAAACGCTGTCAGCCGTTGGCGAATATAAACATTACCCATATTCCCATATCCCATCAACCGCTGCGAGAACGCAGTTCGGCGCACGCCATTTTAATTATCCACTAAAACCATGAGTACAGATTCCAATTCCTCGACGTCCAGCTCTGCTGGGAAAAAGAGCCGAGTCCCCGGGTGCGACAATCCCGCCGATATTCAGACAATCCGCAAAATGCTCCAGGGTCAGCAGTACGCGGCGGCAATGAGTTACATCAACACAGTTTTGGAAAAGAACCCGAATCAGCCAGACATTCTGGACGTGAAGTGCCACCTGCTTTATCTTAAATGTATCAAAGATATTAGCGGCGGCAATATGGAATCGGTTTCTGCCTGGAACGAAGCGGTTGAACAGTTCCTTGCTCAGTTCCCGGACCACCCGTTGGCGTTGGCGTGGAAGAGTCTCGCCTGTTCCAACAACGGAGACGTCGACGCGGGCTACGACTATCTGGAAAAGTGCTTTATCAACCATTACCCGGAAATGAACCCCACCGGGATGCTGGCGGCGTTAAGCTCCTTAAGCCAGAACGAACTCAACGAAGGATTTATTCCTGCCGCGCTGTTTTTGATGAGCCTCCGCGCCACGTTCTTTGATCAGCTCAAGGCAACTCAAGAGTACGAAATGACGCACCGGATGCAGCTGCGAATTCTCAGCGATTCCAGCCTCGCGCTGCCGCTGCGCCAGACGTATTCGTTCTATCAGACCAACAGCCGCGGTGCGCTAACGGCGGACTTTACCGCGGCGCAACAGCTGGTTTCCACCTTCCATTGGCTCGAAGCGGCGCAGGCGTTTGAGAAGATCGCCAATGACGACCCGACCGAACTGAATTCCGCATACAACGCTGCGATTTTGTATCTCAACCGCAGCAAAATCGCAGACGCCTCCCGCATGTTCAAGCTGTACTCTGAACGCGAGCCGGAACTCAACCGCAAAATCGACGCCCTGGCAACGGCGCTGCTGCTGTCGAAATCGCCGCTGGAAGACAACATGCCGCTGTACGATTTCCAGTACAAAGTTACAGATCAGGACAGACTGCGAGAATTGTTGCTGAGTTCAAACCGTCTGATTTCACAGAACGTTCCGGCGGAAAACTTCGACGGTCCGCCGCCGCTGTTTATCGGCTCTCTGCTCGATCAGCCCAAACAGACGTCGTGGTCGGAAAACCTCACGTTTGAAGACATTCCGCTCGTTCTCGGCTCTGTCGCCCTTTGGGGAAAGAGAACCGACCGTGACGCGATTCTGGAATTCTCGTCGATTCTGGAATGCGACCGGGAAGACGTTTACGCCTTGGTTAAGGAAACCTTTGGCGACTGCATCGAAGGCGATCCGCAAGCTGTTACAATGGAAGCGCCGTCTGTTACAATCGATTCCTTCACCCGCCCGCAGGCGTTCCCGGACAACACGCCGCAAAACGTTATCAATCAGCTTCAGCGCGAGCATTACAACGACTTGCTGCTCAACTGCTGGCCGGACCTCTGCCTTGGCGTTTTAGGCGCGTCTTTGCGTCAGGCGGCGGCAGACGAACAGAAACAGCCTCTGGTTCGAGCGGTTATCAAGGTTGTCGAATACCTGCTCGGCGCCGGCAATCCGCTCCTGGATTTCGACGCGCTGTATGCCGCGTTGAACCTCAAGCCGCTTCCGGCTTTGACGGTACTGTGAGCGAGAAGAACTGGGCTGCTCTGGTTGGTGAGTACGGTGCCGAGGCCATTGCCGCTG
>JAZRTH010000354.1:0-12489 GCA_045651945.1 Thermoguttaceae bacterium | reverse complement strand
AAAAAACACAAAAAACACAAAGAACACAAAGAACACAAAGAACACAAAAAATGGAAGGCGGTAATGAAGCGAACGTAGTGAGCGGAATTACGCAGTTCGCCGAAGGCGAACCGAAACGTCGGAAATACGCATAACAAAATGACGCAGCCGAAACCTCCTCGGATCGCGAGCGATAGCTCGCCGAAGAATATTTAGCCGTAAAGAACGCAAAGAACGCAGAGAAATGGAAGGCGGTAACGGAATGAGCGAAGCGAATGTAGTTACGCTTCAACAAGCCCCGCCGACACCCTCCGACGCAGTCGAAAACCTTTCTGGATCGCGGATAAAATCCGCAACAGAAATTTTAGCCCCACGGCGAGGAGCCGTTCCCCGTCCTCTTGATAAAAACTCAATAAATGATATAATTCTATAACAGGAATTATTTAATTCCTCTTTTATTTTGTAAAGCCCAGCATATATTAAAGGAGAACGTCTCGATGATTCGTAAATTTGTTTTGAGCGTATTGCTTCTTGTTTCAGTCGTAATTTCAGGCGTCTGTTTCGGAGCGGAAAATTCTGATATTTCTTCGCTAAAACAGAAAGCTGTCGTACAATTTGGTCAAAAGTGTATTGATCGTTTTGAACAGATGTTCCAAACGGGCGAATTCGATTTTAATTATCGTTCTTATGTGAATTCTGCTGGAATTATTCACTATACAGCTTTGCTGGGAGATATGAATCGAATTCAATTGCTTGTTAAAAAGGGAGGAGATTTAAACGAGAAAGTTTTTGGTTTGTCAGTCTTGCATTTTGCCGCCCAAAGCGGTAATTTGAAATTGGTTCAATGGCTGGTTGAACAGGGACTGGACGTCAACGCAAAAGATTTTTTCGAGCGTACAGTCTTACATTTTGCCGCTCAAAGCGGTAATTTGAAATTGGTTCAGTGGCTGGTTGAAAAAGGACTGAATGTCAACGTTAAAACCGATTACGGATGGACGATCATGCATGGAGCCTCTGGAAGCGGTAATCTCAAATTGGTACAGTGGCTGGTTGAACAAGGCGCAGCCGTCAACGCAAGAGACGATCACGGATTTACGATTTTACATGGCGCCGCTGGAAGCGGAAATTTGAAACTTGTTCAATGGTTGGTTGGACAGGGACTGGACGTCAACGCAAAAGTCGATAATGGTCCTACAGTCTTGCATTGCGCTGTTGAAAGCGGCAGTAATCTGGAAGTGATTAAATATCTGGTTGAAAAAGGCGCAGACGTCAATGCAAAACAAATAAATGGAGTTACGATTTTGCATTCTGCAGCTCAAAAAGGCAATCTGGAAATGGTGAAATACCTCATTGGAAAGGGCGCTGACGACAAGGCAATTGGCGTCATACATTTTGCCGCCCAAAGCGGAAATTTGGAACTGGTTAAATTTCTCGTTGAAAGGGGCGCAGACGTCAACGCAAAAGACGGCGTATCGGGAACGGTTTTGCATTATGCCGCTTTTAGCGATAATCTGGAACTGATAGAGTGGTTGATTGAAAAGGGCGCAGATATTAATGCAAAAGATAAATATGACAATACCGTTTTACATTATGCCGCTAAAAGCGGCAGTCTTGAAGTAATTCCACGGCTGATTGAAAAAGGATTAAACGTCAACGCTAAAAACGACGATGGAAGGTTTATTTTGCATTATGCCGCTAACGCTACAACTGGCAATCTTGAACTGGTTAAATTCCTCGTAGAAAAGGGCGCTGACATCAATTCAAAAGACAATAGCGGATGGACAGCCTTGCATGACGCTGCTTTGAGCGATAATCTGGAAGTGGCTGAGTGGTTGATAGAACATGGCGCTGACGTCAAGGTCAAAGGTCTCTTGGATGCAGCCGCTTCAAGCGGGAATCCTAAAATGGTTCAATGGCTTAAAGAACATGGCGCGAAATGACAATAGGCGAGCCGGGCTGCGTAAGCTCCCGGTAAAAACTCACGCGAAGTTCGCAAAGTTCGCAAAGTAATTTTAACCACAAAGAACACAAAGAACACAAAGAGCGCAAAAAATGGAAGGCGGTAATGGAGCGAACAGCGGGAGCGGAATTACGCAGTTCGCCGAAGGCGA
This sequence comes from Thermoguttaceae bacterium, assembly GCA_045651945.1. GTDB lineage: Bacteria > Planctomycetota > Planctomycetia > Pirellulales > Thermoguttaceae > RUG11551. Next base: position 10,399 of record JAZRTH010000354.1, on the reverse strand, counting down.
ACCGAAACGCCGGAAATACACATAACAAATCGACGCAGCTGAAACCTCCTCGGATCGCGAGCGATAGCTCGCCGAAGAATATTTAGCCGCAAAGAACGCAAAGAAATTTTTAAAACTTCGCGAACATCCTCTGCGGCTCCGCATCTCCGCGTGAGATTTGCCCGGGGGCTTACGCACCCCGGTTCGCCTATTGTCTATTACCAGTATGTTGCGCCTTGTGCTTTCAGCCAATCTGTCAGTTCTTGATTCCTCTTATCAGAGTAAGATAAAACTGTAAATCCTTGACGGTCTTTTGCATGAATATCCAGTCCCTGTTCAACCAGCCATTGCACCAGTTTCAAATTTCCGCTTTGGGCTGCATTATGCAAGATCGTCAGTTCATTTTTATCTTTCGCTTTGACGTCCGCGCCCTGTTTAACCAACCATTGAACCAGCTTCATATTACCGCTTCCGGCGCCATAATGCAAGACGGTTGTTTCGTAGGTATTTTTTGCTTTGACGTCCGCGCCATGCTCAACCAAATACTGAACTATTTCAAGACTTCCTTTTTCGGCGGCAACGTGCAAAACGGTAAATCCTTTTTTATCTATTGCCTTGACGTTTGCGCCATGTTCTACGAGATATTTAACAAATTCAAGATGGCCTCTCCATACAGCGCTATATAGGGCTGTTCGCCCAATAATACTATCCTTAGCGTTAATATCAATACCCTTTTCAACCAGATATTTAACCATTTCCAGATTGCCTCTTTCGACGGCGTTATACAAGACAGTAAACCCTCCGTCGTTTTTTGTGTTAACGTCTGCGCCTTGTTCGATAAGATATTTTACCATTTCCCATTGCATACATAAATCGGCGATACTCAAGACCGCCAACCCCTGATTGTCTTTTGCATCGATATCCGCTCCCTTTTCAACAAGAAATCTAACCACATCCAGATTACCGTCCCAAACGGCAGCATGTAAGACGCCTTTTTTATTATTATCTATTGTTTTGACATCAGCGCCCTTTTCAACCAGCAATTTAACCATTTCCAGATTACCTCTTTCGGCGGCATAAAACAAGGCTGTTTCTCCAATGCTGTCTTTTGTGTTGACATCTGCCCCGCGCTTAACAAGCAATTGAACTACATCTATTTGATTTTCATAAGCGGCAAAATGTAAAGGCGTTACATTATGTTCGTTTTTTACGTTGACGTCAGCGTCATGTTTAATTAGCCACTCAACCAGTTTCATATTGCCACTCCGAGCGGCACAATGCAAAACAGACATTCCCTCGCTGTCTTTTGCGTTGATATCTGCGCCATGTTCTATCAGAAAATTAATCATTTCCAGATTATCGTAACAGTAAGCAAAATGTAAGGCGATTCCGTTCTCATTACTTGCGTTGACGTCAGCGCCCTTTTCAACCAGAAACTTAAACACTTCCCAATTATTGTAAAATGCGGCATAATGTAATCCCGTCTTTCCATTGCGGTCTTTAGCATTGACGTCCAGCCCCTGCTCAACGAACCATTGTACCAATTCTAAATTACCGCTCCGTATTGCATAATATAAGATTGATGTTTTGTCATTGTCTTTCGTGTTGATGTCAGCGCCCTTTTCAACGAGTAATTTAACTCGTTTCAAATCTCCCATCAGCGCGGCATAACGAAGGACGCCGCCTTTTTCACTATCGGAACAATATGTAAAATCAAATTCTCCCGTTTGGAACATCTGTTCAAAACGTTCTACGCTTTCTTTGCCAAATATTTCGATAGCTCTCTGCGTTTTTGATTGATGGTTCGAGTTCTCTGCTCCGAAACAGACGCCTGAAATCGCGACTAAAACTGAAAGGCATGCACTCAAAACGGTTTTATAAATCATTGGGATGTTCTCCTTTAATAATTGCTGGTATTGTCTAAAAGGGAATTAAATAGATTGTATAATTTATTGAGAATATTGTAAAGAGATATTCTAAGGAAATTCGGAATTGACACAAAAACTCCATTGGGTTCGTTACCCGCTTGTTAAATACTCACTCAGAACTGCATAGCAGTTTTAGTCGAAAGCTTCGCGGCGTTTTTTATTTCTTTGCGATCTTTGCGTTTTTTACGGCTAAAAATAAATATTTGGCGGCTGACACAGCCGCGATCCAGTTGTTCGAGCTGACATTCCTGCGTAACTGGTTTTTCGTACTACCGGCAGTAGCCCGAGGACGGGCTACATCCAAGGGAGGTTTTCCGCTGCGTCGTTTTGGTATGCACGCTTCGAACAAAGCGTAACTACGCTCACTGCGTTCGCTCCGTTACCGCCTTCCAATCAATCGGCAAAATCAGTTTTTTCTGAGTCGTTGTTCCGTTGGCAGGCGGGGACGCCTGCGGTCGACGAGGACGTCGACCCTCCGAAAGATGTTACACTCTTAACCAAAAAGGCGGGAATTATTCCCGCCTTGTAATTTACGTTCGCTTCGCTCACGCCCGGGGGCTTACGCGCCCCGGCTCGCCTAATTGCTAATTAGTGCACTCTCTGTCCGGGTTTGGCTCCAGAGTCTGGCGAGAGCAGGAAGACCTGCGTTTCATCCGAGCCGGGGCCGTGAGTGCCAGCGGCGCCGACCATCGCTTCCGACATGCCGAACTTCATCTTGCGCGGCTTGAGGTTGGCGACGCAGATTACCAGACGTCCGACCAGTTCTTCCGGGTTGGTATACGCGGCTTTAATTCCAGCGAAAACCTGACGGTTGTTGTTTCCGCCCAGGTTGAGGGTCAGCTTGAGCAGTTTCTTCGCTGTTGGAACGGCTTCCGCGGTCAGGATTCTGGCAACGCGCATATCGACTTTGCAGAAATCGTCGATCGTACATTCGCCTTCAATCGGTTCCGCCTTGAGCGATTCGTCGGAATCGTTGTACGGGTTGGGAACGTCCGCCGCTTCGGAGACGAAATTGTCAAACGGAGACGCGGGCGCGGCTGCGGCTTCTGCTGGAGCTGGTTCGGGTTTGGTTTCAGGGGCTGGGGTGGCTGGAGCAGCCGGGGTTTCTGGGACTTTGCTTTCTTCAATCATGGCATCTACTTTTTTAGGATCAACGCGGGTCATTAAATACTGATACTTGTTAACTCTTGTTCCGGTAAGCGGGGTTTGCGCCTGCGACCACGACACGATCGGGTCGTTGAGCAGCTCTCCGGTCATCTGTGACAGCTTTGGCAGAACCGGGGTGAGATAAACGACAATCTGACGGTACAGGTTCAAGCCGATTGTGCAGACGTCCTGAAGTTCTTTTTGCTTTTCAGGGTCTTTTTTGAGCGTCCACGGCGCGGCATGTTCAATAAACTGATTGGCGCGGTCGCCGGCGGCGAGAATCAGACGCAGAGCCTTGGCGTAGTCGGTTGCTTCGTACGCCTGAGCAATCGCGTCGGCATCGGCTGCCGCCTGAGCAAACAGACCGCCGTCGTCGGGATAGGTTTCGGAAAGCCCGGTCGATTCGACGAACTTCGCCGTTCGGCTTGCCAGGTTGACGACGTTGCCGACCATGTCGGAGTTGACCTTGGCGACGAATTCGTCCAGGTTCAAGTCGAGGTCGTCGGAGTTGTCGCCCAGCTTGGACGCGTAGTAGTATCGCAGGTACTGCGGGTCAAGGTGATTCAAATACGCTCTGGCGGAAACAAACGTTCCCTTGGACTTCGACATCTTTTCGCCGTTGACGGTTAAGAAGCCGTGAATGTGAACGTTTGTCGGCAGGTTGAACCCGGCGGTCTTGAGCAGAGCCGGCCAAAAGAGCGTATGGAAATACGTGATGTCCTTGCCGATAAAGTGATGAATCTCGGTGTTTTCGTTTCGCCACCAGTCGTCGACGGATTCGCCGTTGGCTTCACACCACTGCAGCGTCGACCCCATGTATCCAATCGGGGCGTCGTACCAGACGTACCAGTAGTTGCCGGGGGAATCGGGAATCTCAAACCCGAAGTACGGAGCCGGGCGGGAAATATCCCAGTCGAAAAGCGGTTCTTTGAGGAAATGACCCGCCAGATAGTTGGCGATGTCTTTTCTCAAATGCTTCCCGGACTGCGTCCATTCTTCCAGGAACGTGTGCATCTGTTCCAGTTCGACAAACAGATGAACGGCGTCTTTGAGAACGGGCGTAGCGCCGGAAAGCGTACTGACCGGGTTGATAAGATCCGTCGGGGAATAGACGGCGCCGCAGTCGCAGCTGTCGCCGTACTGGTTGGGGCGTCCGCACTTGGGACACGTTCCGCGAACGAACCGGTCCGCCAAAAACGTGTTGGCAACCGGGTCAAACAGCTGGGTGATTTGTTTCTCTTTGATAAGCCCGGAGGCGCGCAAAGCTGTCCAGATTTCGTTGCAGAACCGGCGGGACTGCGGCGAGTTCGTACTGCCGTAGTTGTCGAACTGAATCAGAAAATCGGAAAAGTCCCGCAGGTGGGCTTCGCGCATGTCGGCGATCAACGCTTCTTCGGAACGTCCTTCTTTCTTCGCCCGAATCATGATGGCGGTTCCATGCGTGTCGTCCGCGCAGAAATAACGACAGTTATTGCCGATAAGTTTCTGGAATCGAACCCAGATGTCCGTCTGCAGGTACTCGACCAGATGCCCGATGTGAATATTGCCGTTGGCGTACGGGAGGGCGCTGGTTACCAAAATTTTTCGCGTCATGGGGAGCTGGCTCCTTCAAAAAGTGGTAAATGATTTGTCAGGAACGGGATAAATGGCGCAAGCGCTGAAATACTCTGAATTCCCGTCCTCTAACGTAATATATTAATGTATCACTTTTTGAGGAAATTTCAAGTAGGGAGAGAAATTAGCTTTTAGCTTACCTGGCAGTTGGTTCCTGCTGTTTGAGCAGGTCAGTCCGTTCACGGATTTGACGGATTAAACGGATTTTCACCGATTAGTCAATTCAAGCTCATTCTTTCAAAATATATTCTTGGCGTTTAAGAAGCCTTTGATTTATAATAATGACTCAGGGCAAAAGTTAATCAATCGGTGTGAATCCGTCTCATCCGTGTTATCCGTGTGGGACCTTAATTGTCCCTAAATGGACTATATTCTGGCTCCAGATTCAGCCGACGTCCAGTTCGTTAAGGATTTTCACAACGCAGTCCAGTTTCCGGATCATTTCCTGCGCTCGCTGTTTGAGGAAGTACGTCGAAACGCTGCCGCGCAGGACGACTTCCCCTTCCTCGGTTGGAACGCAATGGACGTTTGATCGGAAATCGGAACAGGAACTCAATACGGACTCGACTTGATTCTTGACGGATGTTGCAGTGGCGCTCATTTTATTTCCCTCCTGTATGAAAAGCAATCTTATGGGGCAGCTGCAGACGGCGCGGGACAGGAACGCTGTCTTGCGGACGGAAAATCCCAGCCTCTACCGAACTGAGCGAACCTTCAGCCCGGCTCCTCCGCTTTTCCGCGCCGTCTGAGCTACGAAATATTATAGAAAAACAGACAAGGCGAGAGAGGGGGAAATGCGTTATTCATCGTCTATGAATCCGCCTTTCCTTGCATGCGTTTTTGTTATAATATTTACAATTATTTATTTTGTTGCGAACGCAATACTTGACAAATGAGAAAAATGTTGTAATGTAACAAAAGAGAAAATAGAATACGAAACTCGAAAGGAGTAATAAATGAAGTTGACAGAATTGGTTGAACGATGTTGTTTTCATGATAGTTATCTTAAAAGTGTCCATTTTGATTCATTCAAAAATACTTTGACGATTTCTATTCATTTTTGTAATTGGATGCAATCCTATTATCAAGCAAGCATGGAAAAATTGATATTAATCAATTTGATTTTTAGCAATATAAAATATTTTGAATGCGATTCTCCAGAGAAATATGATTGGCGTTATACAATATTCGATATAACTTCAACTTCCGATCCTTCGTATGGAGATGGCATTAAAATTGTCATGTTTCATGACGACACAGGGGAAATGAGTCTAATTCACATCTTTGCTCAAGACGTTGAATTTGTTGACTTGGGGGTCGATGAAGATTGACAAGACGATTCCATATACTAACAGATTGATATAATAATTGAGAGAGGAATAAATTATGAAACTCCATGATCTTGTAGCGATACATTATTTTCATGACTGCGGTTTGAACGATGTTCAATATGATCCTGAACAGCGGCGGCTTGAAATATCTTTGGATTTTTGCAAATGGATGCAGGACTACTTCGTCGAGGGTATGCCTGATGTGATTGCTGTAAAATTGGTTTTTACCAATGTCTCCCAATATTTCGATGACGAATTGGGACAAATAAACTGGCAATTTGAAATTCTTGATGGCGATCCCATTCTTGATGAATCCGGCGCGCCTGTAATTGACGATGAAGGAAACATGGGCGTCAGTTTCTTTATTGATCGCGGCTTTGAGGAAAATAACCGTTCTAAATCGAAACGTCCAAGTATAATTGAAATCTTTGCTCAAGATGTCGAGTTTATCGACATGGGACCGGTTGAGGATGATTGAACGGCGGGAGTTGTAGACGCGTAATCATTTCCATAAAACAACAGACGGTCTGCGGGAAGCAAACCGTCTGTTTATCCTAATTTGAATGTCGAGAACGAAAGTTCAGTCGTTAGGCGCGGACGTAGCCGGGATCAATTTTCCGGAGTTCGTCGACCATGACGTCAATCGTGTAATCGAGGTCTTCATCGGTGTGGTCTGACGTGATGAAGAATCGCAGACGCGCCGCGCTTTCTTCAACCGCCGGGTACATAATCGGCTGAACGTTGATGCCTCGTTTGAACATCGCGTTGGACAGTTTCAAGGCGTGAACCGAGTTGCCCAAGATAACCGGGACGACGGGCGTTCCGCCGCTGGTTCCGGTGTTGAGATGGAACGATTTGGCTTTATTGAGGAATCGGTCGGCGTTGTGGTGCAGTTTGGCAACGCGCTGCGGTTCCTTTTTGAGCAGTCGCAGAGCAGCCAGCGCAGCCGCGGCGTTGGGCGGCGTGATGCCGGCGGAGAACACGAAGCCCGGCGCGGTGTAACGCAGATACGTAATCAAGTCGGACGAGCCGGAAATGTATCCGCCTGCGGCGCCGAAGGATTTACTCAGCGTACCCATCCAGACGTCGACGTCTGCCGGATTGAGGTTGAAGTATTCTCTCATGCCGCCGCCGTGAGCGCCCATCGTACCCATCGAGTGCGCTTCGTCGATCATCAGCAACGCTTTGTACTTCTTCTTAATCTCAATCAGTTCCGGAATCGGGGCGATGTCGCCGTCCATGCTGTAGACGCCTTCGACGACAATCAGGACGCGGTTGTATTCGCCGCGGTACCGTGACAACAGGTCTTCCGCCATCTTCCAGTTGTTGTGCTGGAACGGACGTCGGCGCGCGCCGGAGAGGATTGCGCCCTGAAGGATGCTGTTGTGATCCAGCGCGTCGTGAAGAATCAGGTCGCCCGGCTTGAGCAGATGCCCGATAACCGTTTCGTTGGTGGCGTGACCGCCGAGCATGACAACGGTGTCGTCGGTTCCGATGAATTCGGTAATCTCGCGTTCCAGGTCAATGTGAATCGGCTTCTGACCGGAAACGAGTCGACTGGCGGAAACGCTGGAGCCGTATTCCGCGACCGCGTCTTGAACCGCTTTGACAACTTCCGGGTCGCCGGACGTGCCGATGTAGTTGTAGCTGGAGAAGCTGATGTACTCTTTACCGTCGATGTGGGTTTTATTATTGTTAATACCCTGATGAACGGTGAAGTACGGGTTTCTCATGCCGGTAGTTTTCTGAATCTCAAAGCTCTGCTTGAGCTTTTTGACTTCTGGCCACTGGCTGATGTTCCAGGCGGATTCCGGAATCTTGTCCAGGTCCGTATGGACGCGCTGGCGCGGGCGGGAGCCCATGTACTTTTTAATCGCCTGAACGACGTCGTTGGCAGTGATGAGGTTTTGGAGCTCTTCTTCCGGGAACCGTCCGCCGAACGTCTCTTCCAGACTGGCGAGAATTTCCATTCGTTCCAGAGAATCCAAACCGATTTCGGTAATCGGGGTTTCCATGGTGAGGTACTCGGCGCGCTCGCGGGCGATCGCTTTGACCTGCATGAGAACGATTTCCGCAACGCGTTTTGTATCGTTGGCGTCAATCTGAGCGGCGATGTCTTCCTGCTTTTGAACCAACGGGTGTTCTTTAATCGGTTTTGGAACCGGTTTGCTGACAGCCGGGGCGGCAGACGTTGCGGAATCGGTTGTTTCCGCGCCTTCAGACCACGCATCGTCCGCGCGTTCTTTTGTAACTTTGGGAGCCTTTTTCGGAATTTCCATTCCCAGCCCGTCGACGGCGGCGTCCCAGCGGTTGAGTTCCGCCAGCGTTCCGTCCAGATATTCCTGACGGCAGGCGTGACGCTGAATCTTGCCGCTGGACGTCTTTGGAATGCCTCGCTGTTTCATCAAAATGATAACGTCGATGGGCAGTTCGTGTTCGTTGGAAATGGCTTTGCGAATGGCGGCGAAAAGTTCTTCGTCCGACGCTTCGTGACGGCGTTCGACTTCCTGAAGGAGAACGAGGCGTTCTTTGCCGTTTTCGTTGACGATGAACAGCGCGCATTCGTCGCAAAGTTCCGGATGGCTGTGAGCGCTGGTCGTTTCAACGTCCTGCGGATAAATATTGACGCCGTGAAGAATGATGAGGTCTTTCAGACGTCCGGAAACGAAGAGCTCGCCGTCGTCCAAAAAGCCGAGGTCGCCGGTTCGCATATAGGGCTTGTCGTGCGTATCCGCCGTCTCCGCCTGGAAGATTTCCCTGGACAGTTCCGGCTTGTTGAGATAGCCCTGAGCGCAAGACGGGCTTTTGACCCAGATTTCGCCGATTTGGTCCTGCTTGCAGGTCATGCGGGTTTCCGGATCAACAATTAAAACTGTTTCGTCCATAAGGCACTGACCGCTGCCGACGAGCGTTCTGCCGTTTTCAGCGCCGCGGTCAACCTTGACGGCTTTGCGCTGACCGAGAAGGTCGGAATCGAACGTTCGGACAACCGGGGGTTCGTGAACGAAACCGCCTGTTACAATGAGCGTCGCCTCTGCCAAGCCGAAGCACGGATAGAAGGCTTCGCGTCGGAATCCGCACGGGGCGAACTTTTCGCAGAAGGCGTCGATCGTTTCCGCCTTGACGGGTTCCGCGCCGTTAAACGCAACTTCCCAGCTGCTCAAGTCCAGCTGTTCTACTTCGTTCGGCTTGATTTTGCGAATGCAGTAATCGTAAGCGAAGTTCGGTCCGCCGCTGGTGGTCCCGCCGAATCGGCTGATAGCGGAAAGCCATCTGAACGGTCGCTGTAAAAACGCCATGGGCGACATGAGGATATTGGGACGTCCAACGTAAATCGGCTGTAACACGCCGCCGATCAAGCCCATGTCGTGATAAAGCGGAAGCCAGTAAACGCCCAGCCCGCTGCGCGTATGTTCAAACGAATAGGAAATCAGCGCCGAGTTGTGTAACAAATTGGAATGGTTGAGGATAACTCCCTTTGGAGTTCCCGTCGACCCGGAGGTGTACTGCAGGAACGCGAGCGTGTCGCCATGGATGTCCGGCATTTCCCACTTTTGCGCCTGATCGTCGCCCATCTCGTCGGTCGTATGCCAGTTAAGCGACTTCAAAAACGGCGTTTCGTCGATAAGTTCGTTGACCAGCTCCAGAACGGCGTTGGTTGTCAGCGCGGCTTTGGCGGAGCAGTCCTGAGCGATTGCCTGAATTCGTTCCAAAGAACGGTTACGGCGCGGCGGATAGACCGGCACAGCCGTTACGCCGGCGTAAAGGCATCCAAAGAACGCAGCGATAAAGTCCAATCCCGGCGGGAAAAGCAGCATCGCTTTTTCGCCGACCATGTCGTTGGCCTGGAACCAGGCGGCAATGGCGCGAGCGCGGCGGTCGAGTTCCGTATAAGACCATTCTACCAAGTCATTTTCGCCGTCTTTCAGAAATCCAAAAGCAACGTCGTCCGGCTGATGGCAGGCGCGATGGCGAAGCAAGTCTACCAAAGTGGGCGGCCCAAAGAACGATCCCGGTAAATGATCAATGTGAATTGTCCGTTTTTTCTCGTTTGACATGATAGTTTGAAATAACAAATAATTTAAAAATGGCGGACGGGCGCACGACGCCTGGCGCTACATACTCTAATTGCTATATCGGTTATTAAGCGAATTACCATAATAGATAAACTAAATTATTTTCGTAGTTTAATCCTAAATGCCGACATAGTTAAAATATTCTGATTATATTCCGCTATTTTATCTCTTTGTTTATATTGTTTATTTTACGTATTGAAAATATTTTTACAAGCAGGGGGGAAGTATAATTAGTAATTAGTAATTAGTAATTAGTAATTAGTAATTAGTGTCTTGTCCTGGTATCGGTTGACAGAAAGGTTAAAGATGTTAAAACGATATACAG
>JAZRTH010000353.1:0-4047 GCA_045651945.1 Thermoguttaceae bacterium | reverse complement strand
CGAAAAACGCTATTATCTCACCTGGCGCAACGGCGGGTTGGCGGAAGCCGATATTGAACTTCTTCAAAAAGCCGGCGCGAAGGGCGACCTTCACAACGGCATTATTATAAAATTTATTTCTCCTGAAACGGAGGCGGCTCTGTACAAACTGGAACTTGACAAAGCACAAGGGAAGAAAGTTAAGTCGACCAAATACGGCATTCTCAAACAGGGGAACGGATACAGATTTTTTGTTATTGAACAAACTTATAAAAACTGAAAACCAACATGGAACAAGTACTCACAATCATTAGTAATTTAACGTACGTCGCCCTGGGCGGCATCGCTCTTTGGGGCGCGTTCTGCGTTATCCTGGTCTGGAACCGCGTCGCAAAAGTTCGATTCAAGAACGAAGACGCTCAAAACGAATTCCTCGACGAGTTGGACGAACCGCTGGAAAAAGGCGACTTCGACGCCGCCGGCGAAATCTGTGACGCCAACCCGAAGGCGATGCCGCAGCTGTGTCTGCTGGCTATCGAAAACCGCAAGCTCGGATTCGCCAAAGTCAAGGGCTTGCTGATCGAACGGTTTCAGCGCGACATTCTCACCGACCTCGAATTCCGAATCAACTGGGTCAACACGGTTATTAAATCCGCTCCTATGATCGGTCTGTTCGGTACGGTTTTGGGTATGATGGCGGCGTTCGCCAAACTGGCTGGCGCCGGCGACGGAGCAGCTCCCGACCCGACCGCGTTGGCAAACGACATCTCCTTCGCTCTGATTACCACCGCGTTGGGCTTGACGATCGCCATTCCTCTGATTATTTCACTGGCGGCTATCAACATCCGAATCCGCAAGATGGAAGACCTCGTTTCTTCCGGCATGACCCGGTTTATGGAAACGTTTAAGGACGCCCTGAAGAACGAGAAGTAAGGTTGAGCTTTTAGCTTCTAGCTCCTAGCCTCTAGCTTGGTTACTAGTAGTTCATAGCGTTTATATTTAAAGCCTGAAACTAAAATAACAAAGCTAACAGCTAGCAGCTAATAGCTAGTAGCTTATCACCAGAAACGGATTTGCCAAACCAACGAAAACAAAATGGCTGAAAACGAAACCAATCCAATTGACGAAGAACTCGACGACAATTCCGCCGTGATTAAACCGCGTCCGCTGCGGGACGATACGGAAATGGACATCACGCCCATGATCGACATCACGTTTTTGCTGTTGATATTCTTTATTGTCTGCGGCAACCAGAACGCGTCAAAAATCGCGCTGCCTCAAGCCCGATTCGGTCAGGGCGTCAGCGAAAAACAGAGCATTGTCATTACCGCCCAGTCACAGGGACCGGACAAAGACTGTCTGGTCATTTTGGGGAAAGAAAAGATCGCCGACGGCGAACAGCAAACCGCCCGCATTCCTGAATATATCGAGCAAACGCTCCAGGAAGGCAAAAAACTTCCGCAAGTGATGTTGATGGGGGCGAAAGACATCAAAGCCAAAGACCTCAAACGGATTTCAACGGCAATCGGAAAAGTCGAAGGCGTCCAGTTGTACCTGGGCGTCGATAACGTGAAATAAAGAGAGTTGCAATGGATGGAAGGCGGTAACGAAGCGACCAACGGGAGCGGAGTTACGCAGCCGACAAGGTCGGCGCCTGATTGGAAGCGGGTAGCGCCGAAATTAGTTTTTCGGAGGCAAAACCTCATCCACTCGCCCGTGCGGCTTCGCACCGCCGAAGGCGAACCAAATAGCTTGAACCCGTGTTATGTTTGCCTAACGGCGAATGCGTAATTCCGTTCGCTAACGCTCACTCCATTACCGCCTTTCATTAACTACTAATTATACACCATGAAACACTTCAAATGCGTTCATTGCAAAGCGACGTGGGATTTGGAAGACAGCCAGGTCGGGCAGGTGATAGAATGTCCGAAATGCCATCATAAGTTCCGAATCCATACCAAACGCAAAACGACTCTGGAATTGGAAAGCGAGTCGGAGACGAAAGTCTCGTTTAAACGCGCCAAGCCGGAAGAGCCGGAAATGGATTTAACGCCCATGGTCGACGTTACATTCCAGCTTCTGATCTTCTTTATGGTAACGGCGTCGTATTCCATTCAGAAGGCGTTGGAAGTTCCCGCCGCTCAGGAGATGGCGGAAACGGCTCAAAACATCGTCCAGACGGACGAGGACGACGGCGCGATTGTCGTCAAAATTGAACGCGACAATACAATCTGGGTCGAAAGCGTTGAAGCTCCCAGCTATCAGGATTTGATTTCCAAACTCAAAGAGCGCAAAAACGGAGCCAACAGTTTGAAAATCGAAGCGGATAACGATTGCGATTACGAGTACGTCGTCAGGGCGGTTGACGCCGGCAGCGCTGCCGGCATGAACAAAGTCCAGCTAACCATGACCAGTAGCGACGATTAAGCAATTATCAATTAGCAATTTGCAATTAGCAATTGGAAGGCGGTAACGGAGCGACCAACGGGAGTGAAGTTACGCTTAATAGGAATTAACACATAGCGCTATACAAATGAAAACAGCAGAACAATTTTTAGATATCCTTGCCGGGAAAGACCTCGTCGAAGAAAAGATTATCGCTCAGCTTGTCGCGCAAGCCAAACAGGCGACCGCGAAAGGCAAACCTCTGCCGGCAGAAAAAGTCGCGGATTTGCTCATTGAAAAAGAGTATCTTACCCGCCGACAGGCAAACGGGATTCTCGAATCCATTGTTGAAGCAAAGCCGCAAGAGGACGACGAGCTTTCGCTGGTTATTGAAGACGAACCCCAGTCCAAGCCGGCGCCTGCTCCCAAACCGCAGTCCAAGCCAGCGCCCAAGTCGACAAAGTCGCTGGAAGAAGAACTCGGATTAGCGCCGGAACCCGGTAAGTCGACAAAGTCGCTGGAAGAGGAACTCGGCTTGGCGCCGGATCCCAGTTCTGCTCCCAAACCCGCGCCCAAACCGGCTCCGAAACCGCAGCCCAAGCCCGCCGCTCAGCAGCCGAAACCGGCGACAAAGCCTGCGCCGAAACCCGCTCCGCAATCCAAGCCGGCTCCGCAGCCCAAGCCAGAGCCGAAAAAGTCCGCAGCGTCTTTGCTGGAAGAAGAACTCGGTCTGTCTGGCGGAGGGAATTCTCTTTTAGACGACTTGATGGGCGATGCCGGAACTGGCGCCGCTCCGGCAGACGACCCGTTGGCGGCGGCGATGGATTCCGACCCGCTGGCGTCCGGCGGCGTTTTGCAGTCTGCTCCCAAAAAGAAAAAAGGATTCGCCAAGCTGTTTAGCAAAGTTCAAAAAGCCGTCGGCGTGAAGCCGAAAACGCAGCAACAGGTCAAGGCGGAAGTCAAAAAACAGCAAAAAGCCAAGGCGGAAAACCCGTGGGATTCCAAGCTCATGCTTATCGGCGGCGGCTCTTTGCTTATTCTGTGCATTCTCGGCGTCGCGCTCTGGTTTGCGCTGGTCGGTCAGTCGGGAGACGATGCTTTCGAAAACGCCGAAAATGCGTACATGCAGGGTTCCTACACGCAGTCGATTGAAATGTTTGGCAAGTTTATCGACTCGTATCCCAAACACGAAAAAGCCGGAATCGCCAAAGTTCACCGCGGTCTGGCTCAAATGCGAAATGCGGTCGAAGGGTCGTCGAACTGGATTCGTTCCCTCAGCGAAGTCAAAACGGCGTTGTCACAAATTACGTCTGTAAACGAGTTCCCGAACGAAGCCCCGTCTGAACTGGCGTCGCTGCTTCCAAAAATTGCCGAGAATCTGGCAAACGAGGCGTTTGCCAACGCGGATGCGGAAAAGCTCGCTGCGGCAAAGGAATCCATGACGCTGCTGGACAAACACGTTCCGGAATCCAAGCGCCCCAAAACGCTCACAGCCAATCTCAACGCGTTGATTTCTCAGGCGGAAGACAAGCTCAAGTGCGAGGACGACCTCAAGGCGTGTCTGGAAGCGATGGATAAAAAGATTGCGGAGAACGATTCCGTCGGCGCATACAAACTGCGTGACGAATGTTTGAAGAATCACCCGTTGCTCAGAACGGACAAACGCGTGCTGGACGAAACGCT
>JAZRTH010000352.1:0-11073 GCA_045651945.1 Thermoguttaceae bacterium | reverse complement strand
ATCAGCTTGACCTCAATTCCGTCCGCAATATTTCCTTCGGTGGAAACACAAAATCAGAGTTCTTCGAACTGGAAGTCAGCGAAGCGTATTGGGTAGAGTGAGCGGCGAGGGGGGCGGAGCCCGAGGGCGGGCGCCATCCGTGAAGGTTTCCGGCTTACGCAATGCGGTATTTCACACTTCGCGACGTTTCGGTTCACCTTCGGCGAACTGCGTAATTCCGCTCCCGTTGGTCGCTCCATTACCGCCTTCCATCCATTCGCAACTCAATGAAGATTCACGTTAAAATCCTGCCGACGCACAAAACGGTCAACGTTCCTGCGGGGACGCTGGTTGCGGACGCATTGCGTCTGGCGGGGGTTGTTCTGGATATGCCCTGCGGCGGTCAGGGGACGTGCGGCAAATGCCGGGTAAAGCTCAACGGGGCTTGCGTCCTTGCGTGTCAGACGAAACTTCAATCCGATTCGGTTGTCGAGGTTTCCTGTCAGTCCCAATCGGATTTTGCCCTGCAGACGACGGCGTGTTCTTCCGACTGTTTGGGCGTCGCCGTCGATATCGGCACGACGACCGTCGAAACGCGCCTGATTGAAATTGAGTCCGGAGCCGTTCTGGCGACGCTGTCGGAACTCAACGCTCAGCAGTCTTTCGGCGCGGACGTCATCTCCCGAATCCATTACGAAATGACGCGCAAGGCGGGGCGGGAAGAACTGACCGCTGCGGTCGTCGGGCAGGTTCAAAGTCTCATCGAACAGTACTGCGGGCGGCTGTCGATTCGTCCGGAACGAATCAAGCGCGTTTGTGTAACAGGCAACACCGCCATGCTGACGTGGTTTACCGGGCGCTCCGCCCGCTCGTTGGGGTCGGTTCCGTTCGCGCCGTCCATTCCTCTGACCGGACAAATCCTCCCAGCCGCCAGCGTCGGTTTGAATCTGCCTGACGCTCAGGTTGTCGTTCCACCTGTTATTGCCGGCTTTTTAGGCGGCGATATTTTGGGCGTCGTTGACCGCTGCGTTCATCTGGAAGATTGTAACACAACCCAGCCGTCGCGCAAATGGCTGGCGCTGGACGTCGGCACGAACGGCGAGATGGCGATTTATCACAACGGGACGCTTGCCGCAGCGTCAACCGCGGCGGGACCGGCGCTGGAAGGCGCTGGCATTTCCATCGGAACCAAAGCGGGCGCCGGCGCCGTCAATTCCGTTCGCGTCAACGAGGACGGGGAGCTGGCGTGGACGACGCTCAACGATTCCGCTCCAACCGGCGTTTGCGGTTCAGGGCTTATCGACTTGATCGCCTGTCTGCTCAAAACCGGTCAGCTTCTCCCGAAAGGGAAGCTGAGAATCCCCCCAGCCGCGCCGCTGAACATTACTCAAAAAGACGTTCGACAGGTTCAGCTCGCCTGCGGGGCGATTCGCACCGGCGTTCTCGCCCTGCTGGAATGCGTCGGGCTGACTATGGCTGACCTCGACGCTGTGTATATCGCCGGGAACTTCGGCTGTCATCTGTCTGTTACAAGCCTGTTTGACGTCGGAATCCTTCCCCCCGGCCGCCCGGAACAGGTTCAATTCCTGGGCAACCTCGCCCTGGACGCCGCAGCAGACGTCCTGCGCCGCCCCGATCTGGAAGACGCCTTGCTCGACCTGAACCGCCTTGCTCGAAGCGTCAAACCGTTTAACCTGGCTGAACTGCCGGACTTCACCGACCGGTTCTCCAAGTCCATGACGTTTCCTGCGCCGGAGACCATTATATAGGCTATTTGCGCGGGTCAGCCCGTACACGGATTTTACGGAATAGACGGATTAGCGCCGATTGGTTAATGACAATACAATTATCATTTACTCAACATTGGATTTTAAACACGAAAAACACGAAATCAGCGAAATATTCGAAAAATTTTTAATCGAAAAATTTATAATAATCTTTTCGTTTGTTTCGTTCTTTTCGTGTATTTCGTGTGTTTCGTGTGTTTAAAAAAACTTGGAGCGATTAAAACGCCTTTTTATACCATGTCTCAGCCACCGCAGTTTACCTGTCCGATTTGCCGAAAGAAGTTTCTAGAATCCGAAACCGACGCGTTCCCGTTTTGCTCGTCCCGCTGCCGATGGATTGACTTAAACCGCTGGTTTAACGAAGAATACACAGTCGAATCCTTCCGCCGCAGCGACGAAGAAGAGGACGACGATATTCCCGTTACGCTTGAGGACATCGAAAACGACGGGAAAGAGGAATAGCAGGCATTTGTATACTCGGAGAATGCCTAAGAATGTAATATCATGACAAAGAAAAAAAGAATAACGCCCAAACGAATGGTTCAAATACGTCTTAACGAGGCGATGCAATCGTTTGAACAGTTCTTTGAGCATTATGACATTTCCGAATCGCAGCGTAACGAAATGATTGCGAAATTGAATCAATCGGATAAGCCGTATTCTAAACAGTCGCTGGGAATTTTCTTGAAAATGTACATATTGATTAACGGGTGCATTGAGGAATTTGAGCAGAACGAGAACCCCGCCGGACTTCATTATTTTGATTGCGAAACAATCTGCCCTTGGAAAGGCGACCTTGATGTTGCAGAGGATCCTTGTGAGGACGAAATAAACCAGAATCTTGCCCTCGCGATTTCTGTCGCCTGCGCATCGTACATGCAATACTTTAAGGATCGCAGCGCCGTACCACCTCGCGAACCGTATCGTCCACTGTTCTATGATCGTCCACCGTTCTATGAATGCCAAACCTGGGGCAGCTTTTTAGTTTTACTTTCGATTTTAATAGCGCTTACGCTGTTTTTTTCGATATTGTGGGTACAGTTTATTTAACGCTACTTAAAGGAGTCCACAAATGAGAGAACAAGCCGCAATGTTCGCGATAATGATACTGTGGGCGTTCCATATCATCGTTATTGGAATACTCGCTTTAATTTACATCTTTTGTATCCGGAAGACGTCCAAAAGTACGCAGTGGACAGCGCTGATTATTCTTTTCGTCGCGCTCTATTTTATCCATTACGGTTTTATCCTTCATAACGATTTGGTTCGCGGGTTTATGAACGGGCGGTTAGTCCTTTGTAAAGACGTGATTATCGAAATGCAAAACTACCCGCTTGAAGGAGACGACCGACTTCTTCTCCGATTGAGCGAGCTGCCGGACTGGCAGATCGTTGACATTTCCTCATCGTACTCATGGGATAACCCAATTAAATTTAAGCGCTACGGGACGGAAGTCAAACCCATGAGGCTGCATTTCGTTCCCTATTTTGAATATTCGCCGCTTTACTGGCTGTACAAAGACTTTTATACTGTAACAATGTCTGACAATTCCAAAGTCGGCTCGGAAGGGATTTATCTGCCGATGTCGCAGTTTAAAAACCCGTTGGATTACAGCGGCGACCCCACGCACGTAATAAAATGGTCTTCCGACCCGAGCGCTCAAAATTCAGACGCCCTGAAGAAACTGGAATCCTTTTGTCTTAAAAACAACGAAGCGGAAAAACGCCATCTCCCAGCGGCTCCACCCGTTGACGACCCTGTCCCGGCTGCGTCTGCGTCTGCGGAAACAGAAAACGTTGAAGAAGACAATTAAACAACTATAGCAATACAAGAGAAATGCAGAGGTTCAATTATGCGATATGTTATCAAGATTTATGCGCTCATTTTAGTTTTGTTTACCCTGCTTTTTTTATTTACACACCATACGTATTATTATGTTGACATAAACTCAGGCAAGCTCAAGATTGTTCACGCTCTTGATATATTCACATCAATTCCGTATTATAAAAAGGAAGAAACGAACAACTTGGAAAATCTGTTGTTAAAAGCCAACATTGCTCCTCGCGATCCTGAATGGGTTCTCGACAGTTATTTTAATCTGTTTTATTCAAATTCGCCGCATTATCGATATCACGGCATCAGGCTTGATGTTAAATTATTTTTGGCAGATTACGAGCGTTTTGAAAACAAAATGACGGAGGAAGAAAAAATAAGCTACATCTCCAGATTTTATAACATAATGCAGAATTACCCTGATATGCGTTATGAATATAATAAGATTGAGGACGAAATGATTAAAAAGTATTGCGACTAATCTGGAAAACAGATATACTATTTCATATTCCCTCTTGCCAAGGGGGCAATAAATACCGGGTTGCAAAAAGAAGTGAGATTGGCGTGAGGCTGCGAGTTTACCCCGATATCTTCAGGCGAAACGTTTGTAACCAACGGGCTTTAGCCTCCGGGGGCTTACGCACCCCGGCTCGCCAACCGCCTTCCATTTCTTTGCGTTCTCTGCGTTCTTTGCGGCTAAATTTTTTTCGGCGGCTGACACAGCCGCGATCCAGCAGTTCGAAGGGGCTTTCCACGTTCAAAGATTTTTGGAGGCTTCCGCCGCAAGCATTTCACCAAATGATTACTTCGCGAACATCCTCCGCGCCTCCGCATCTCCGCGTGAGAATATTATTTTACGTTCGCTTCGCTCATGCCCACGGATTTACCCCCGTGGCTCGCCTATTGTCTATCGTCTTTCATTCAATTGTCTTATCGCTTCGTAAGCGGCGATTCCGACGCTGACGGACAGGTTTAAACAGCGGGCTTCTTCCGCAACGGGGATTCTCAGAGACGTTTGAGCGCAAAGCTGTCGAACGAAATCTGGAACGCCGCGGGATTCCGAGCCGAACAGGAGGACGTCGCCATGCTGGTACGTCACAGACGTATAGTCCGTTACCGCGTGACTGGTAAACAGCCACGGCGCGGGCGCTTTCCCGGTTTCCTCTTCCAGACGGGACATAAGAGCGTCCCAGTTGTTGACAATCTCGTAGTTGAGATAGGGCCAGTAGTCAAGCCCGGCACGTTTGAGAAGCCGGTCGGTAAGCTGAAACCCCATCGGGCGAACCAGCCACAATTTCGCGCCCAAGCCAACGCACGTGCGTCCGACCGCGCCGGTGTTGTGCGGTATTTCCGGTTCGAAAAGAACGATATGAAGCGGCGGGGACGTTTGCGCGGTCATGGCGGTTACTGCCAGTCTTTATAAAGCATGCTGGGCTGAATGTCGCTGTTGTTTTGGTATTTGCTTTTGTACAGGTCGAAGTCGCCGTCAATTTGATGGTAAAAAATCTGGCAGATTCTCACGCCGGGATAGATGCGAATCGGCTGAACGGCGAAAATTTCCAGCGTCCAGTACCCCGCAAAGCCGACGTCGCCGAACCCCGCCGTTACGTGAACGAACAAGCCCAGCCGCCCGATGCTCGAACGCCCTTCAATCATCGGGACGTGGTTCATCGTTTTGGTGAACTCAACCGTTCTGCCCAAATACAGACGGTTGGGCTGCAATACCAAACCGTGTTCCGGGATTTCCAGCCGATGCGCCTTGTTGGGCTTTTTCATGTCCAGAACGCCGTCGTTGGATTCCAGTTCGTACGTGAGCATCTGGTTGTGAAGCGTCAAGTCGTAACTGTTCGGATTGACGTGAGTCGGGTCAAAGGGCGAAATCTCGATCTCGCCCGTCTGAACTTTCTGCTGAATTTGTCTGCCTGTAAGAATCATGATTGCACGCTGGGGGGAGTAAAGGCATAGTTATTACTATATATAGAATAGCGTATATAAGAAAAAAGTCAATAAGGGTTTTGGAGTGCGGCGGCTTGACGCCGCTTTTCCAAGAATAAAGTCGAGAACTTCCAAATAAGTATTTCGCGCCAATAACGCACGAGCAACTTGTTATTCTATTGTATATTACGCCAACGTTATCTGCACGAACGAGCTTTTATCTACGTTCGCGGCGTTTTCGGTAATGAAAGCGACGTCAAGCCATCGCACTCCATATTAACTCCGTTTACGCAAGAATAATACGACAACCCCAAGCGCCAACAGCGCCCACGTTGACGGTTCCGGGACGGCGTTGGCGTCTATTTGCAATCGGACGATATGATTGTCGACAACGGACAGATTCAAATAATACGGAAGTCCGTTCTCTAAAAGATTAGTCCAGAACGATTCCGAACTCTGATCCTGCGTAAAGCCGCCGGTTGACGTATTGACGATAACATCGTACGTTGCGCCTGGAATAAGCGCTGTTATATCCAGTTGAATTTCAGCGTTGGGGTCAATTTCAAACAAATTGGCGGAAAGGGAATCCATGCCGCTGGCGTCCTGTTCAAAAATCAGAGTCGAATAAGCGTCCGCTTTGAACGCGCCGTCTACGTTCAGCGTCCCGACCGAGTTGCCGGGCGAAAATTCAGCGTCGCTTCCAATTTCCAACGTTCCCTTAAAGAACTCTTTCATATCGAGACGTCCAGAGGAAACGACAAAACTGGCAGCTTCAACAAGCCCTTCGGCTGCCGCATACAGCTGAAGAACGCCAGCTCCGGTCTTGGTAATTTTGCCTGAACCGGTAATCGGGGAACTGATTGTCGTTTTCTTTGTTGATCCCTCTGCAACGTTAAATTCCAGCGTACCGTTTTCTCCGATAGTTACAGCTCCCGTACCCAGTGTTCCGGATCCAGAAAGTTTAAGCGTTCCCGCTGAAATCGTCGTTTTGCCAGTATACGTATTATTGCCGGATAGCGTCAGCGTTCCAGAACCTGTCTTAGATAAAGCTCCCGTTCCGGAAACAGCATTGCTAAACGTTTGGTCAGAATCGTGAGCAAATTCCAGCGTTCCGTTTTCGCCGATGGTTACAGCACCCGTACTTAGCGTTCCAGCTCCGGTCAGTACGATTTTACCCGCCTGAATGTCAGTTCCGCCTGTGTAGATGTTAGCTCCGGAAAGCGTCAGCGTCCCGTCAGTATTTTTAATCAGACGCATTTTATTATGAGAGGTATTTGAACCTCCAATAACGCCGGCAAAATTGCCTTTACCAACCGTCAGAGTAGCGTATTTAGTTCCGCTGGCATTTACAGACCCGGACGCGCGAACGATTGAGTCTGAAACGCCGTTGAGCGTTCCGATAACGAGGTTGGTCTGCTTAGCGCTATTGCTTTGATGAATAAGCCCCAGATTCGAACCGGATGCCAAAGAGACCGTCGCGTTGGGAAGACTGACGTCTGACGAGCAGTCCGCAGAGGACGTTGTATATCCGACATGAAGCGACTGATTCGCAGCAATGCTGATTGTACCGCTGTACGTCTGCGCTTCACTTGACGCCAGGTCGAAACGGCTTGTTGCCGTTACAGAAATCGGTCCTGACCCAGTTAAGTTGCTGACGTAGTGCAAACCATAATTGGGTCCACTGAGGGTCAGCTGAGACGTTTCTGGAATATCCAAATCTCCAGCCCCAACACAGGCGTTACTCCCCGACAGTGTAAGCATTGCCTTGTTGAGAATAAACTTCCCGATATAGTCGGCGTTTGAATTGGTAAGGATAAGAATAGACTTTGTCGCTCCCATGCCGGCAATATTCAAGTTCCCATTTCCAGAGATTGCCGCTGCAATTTGCAGCGTTCGATTGTTGCCGCCATCGTCTAAATCAATAGTTGAATTGTTGACAACACCCACCTTGCCGTTTAACGTATAGGTTTTGTCCCCAGCGCCATGGTGCAGACAACCGCCGTCAAGAATCAAGTCGTTGGCGGTTATATTTGATGTAATAATTATCTGTGCGTTTGCCCCTTTGAGAACCAGTGTTGCGTCAAAAGGATCTGTCGAGGCGTCAAGCCAATAGTCCGTACCGCTTGAAACGGCGCTGGCGTCAACATAGCAAATATCGCCAGCGACCGGCGTACCATACTCCTCAGTCCCACCTTTTTTCTGCCATTTATTTTCAGCTAACCAACCCGCTCTTCCAGCAACCCAAGTATAATCTGCTGTATCCGGGGAGATTTCCTGCAACTGCAAACCATTGAACATGGTTAATGCTTTGGAACCTTTAACAACTTCCATTGTTACTGTTGACGTTGCAGGTTTAAAATATTGGTCAAATGACCATGTTGAAGTATCGGATTTTGTTGTAGCGTGATCTTTGATAATAAGCGTTTTACCGTTGGCGTCTGTCATTGTCCAAATGCCGGCAGACTGGTCGTTGGATGAGTCAGTTGTATAAATTGTTAATCGATATATAGCGTCCGATTTTAAATTCTCCAAGGTTGTAGTAATTGGACTATTATTACTTGAATAGATGAAGTCGTTATACATTCTCATATCCAGATTCTGGTTAGACACGCTTCTTGTGCGTGATGAGAGATTGCTATCGCTTGAAACTGTCATTGTGATGCCAGACGGAGCGGTTGCGGTGGCTGAATTTTGCGTATTATCCGGGAAATACAGTTCTGTTGATCTGACTGCGGTAAGACGGGCGTCGCCGTTGATGTCAAACCGCGTTAAGCCGGCAGATTCTTCAGAAAGTTCTAAACCATTAAAACAAACAAAATTGGTTGAAGAACCGGTAAAAACAGCCGTATTGGCTTCGGCTTTAAATGTGTACGCCAAATACGTAGCAGGGTCCGTCGACGTGGCATGATTCATATCAACCGTATTGGTTATGCTGCCAATTTGACTTATGTTTTCTCCTTGAGTTATTGTCCAGGTTGAAGACGTGCCGGTGTTAGCATTAGTATCATGAGAAAATAATTTCAAAGAATACTCTTTTCCCACTTCCAAACCGGTTATAGTTACAGAAACAGGTTTGGTTGTTTCATAGATAAAATCGCTGGTCAACGCGTCGCCGCCATCGCTGGAGCTTCGATTTCTATGATTAGCCCCTGTATCGTGAGCTACTGTTGCCGAAATACCGGGCGCATAATTCACGGTTTGAGACCCAACGCTGTTGGTAAAATTCAGCGCATCATATCCGGTCATAGTTGCTGACCCCGCAGAGTTCACGTCCACCTTGACAAACGGAACGTAGACAACGTCCGCCAGCGCAGACGCGGCAAACGCTATAACAACCAACGCCGCAAAAAAGCGGGAAAGCAATACAAAAGGTTTATTCATGGCTTTGTTCATATATTTGTAAAAGGTTTTGATTCCAAAACTTTTCTATTTTACTTCGTATATATTATATCACGTATTTTTGCCTTTTCAACAAAGAAAACTCGTTTTGACCAAATATTTACAAAAATAACCAAAAATTACAATTATGATAATATACATACGTTCACTATTTTACTTTGTCCCATCGCTGGTATAATAATATAATCCTTTAACACGCAAGAAATAGCCATGAAGAATATACTTTACGCTGCCGCGGCGGCTCTGTTGATTATATCCGCGTCGGGCGCCTTTGGGGTGGAGTCCGGGACGATTAACCTGACGGTCGTTGATCAGGAGACGGGCAAGCCGATTCCGTTTCGACTGTACCTCAAAACGCCGAAGGGAACCGGGCGGCGTTTGCCGAATCTGCCGTTCTGGACGGATCACAATACCATCGATTCCGGTCGTCTTGACCTCAAGCTGCCGACGGGATACTACGAATTCGAGATTGAGTCCAGCCCGGAGTATACGACCCGCAAGGGGCGTTTGGATATGCCTCGCAACGGGACGGACGCTCAGACGGTTTCTCTGCAGCGCGTCGGTCGGATGCGGGAAGAGGGCTGGTCGTGCGCCGATCTGGACAACTGGCGATCCGTTTTGGAAATGCCGGTTCTGTTCCGGGCGGAGGGACTGGATTTCGTCCCGATTGTAACGTGGGACAACTCCGGCAAAAACTATTGGGAAAGCAATAAGCTGCCGCGTCCTCTGATTTCGTCCGCCGGACGGGGCTGTTACATCTACCCGATGGCGGGTCGGTACGAGGTCTCCGGCTGCTGCGTCAATATTTTCAATCTGCCTGAGCCGGTTTTGTCTCAAGACGATAAATCCCAACGGGCGGACGCCGTTGGATACCTGCAGTCGATTAAACAGCAATATCCAGACGCCTGGATTGACTGCGCCAATATCGCCATGGACGACTTGCCGATTCTCGTCTCGCTGGGGCTGATTGATTCCGTGGAAATTCTCGACGCCTGCGTGGGGCGGACGTACATGGACGTCCCGGACCAGGGGCGTCCCTACGACCGCGAGTTGTATCCAAACCTCAAAGACCAGGTCCGATGGAAGCAGAGCATTTACTTCCATCTGCTCAACTGCGGGTACAGAATCCCGCCGACAGCCGGGTCGGGGTCGGGGAAATCGAAAAACCCGCTGGGATACAATCGCGTTTACGTCAAGCTGGATTCCCAATGGTCGGTTCCGGACTTTTGGGCGTGTCTGAAAAAAGGTCAAGCCGTCGTAACCAACGGTCCGCTCATCACGCCGACGGTCAACGGGTTCCCCCCCGGGCACGTGTTCAAAGGGAAAACGGAATACAACGGCAAACACGCGCTGCTGTCGCTGGAACTTAACCTGACGCTGGCGACCCGCGAGCAGATAGACTATATTGAGATTATCAAAAACGGAGAGTCATACAAAACGTACCGCATGGACGACGCCCAAAAGGACGCCGACAACAAGCTGCCATCCGTCGATTTCGAGGACAGCGGCTGGTTTCTCGTCCGCGTTGTAACGGAATCGCCCGACACATACCGCTGCGCCATCTCCGCCCCGTTTTACGTCGAGTTTGACGGTAAACCGTACGTCAATCGTCAGTCCGTTCAGTATTTCCAAAAATGGATGGTCGATTTAGGTCTGAAACTCAAAGAGCAGAAAGACCGACTCCCTCCAGAAACGTTCAAAGTCCAAGCCCAGCGCTGGAAAGAAGCGCGAGACGTTTGGTTAGGAAAGTAAATGGAAGCGACCAACGGGAGCGGTTATCGGCATTCGCGCGGTAGCGCGGATTGGGAGCGGCGCCTCGCCGCCTCCTCCCTCCTCACTCCTCACTCCTAACTCAATTCCCCATAGATTTTATTCATACCCAACGATGTTACACACTCCCTATACCGCAGAAGACTTTTCCGTCAACCCGTTGATGTTTTATTACGAAACGACTCGCGCGTGCGACCTGGTTTGCAAGCACTGTCGGGCGGAGGCGCAGCACGACCCGCATCCGGACGAGCTGACGCACAAGCAGTCGCTGGCTCTGATTCGTCAGGCGGCGCAGTTTCCCCGCAAGCCCAACATCTGCTTTACCGGCGGCGACCCGCTCAAGCGAGCGGATATTTTTGAACTCATCGAG
>JAZRTH010000351.1:0-2066 GCA_045651945.1 Thermoguttaceae bacterium | reverse complement strand
AAACTGCTGGAAACCGCAACGGTCGAGGAATACGACGTGCCAAAATGCGGACGATGGAAGCAAATCACTTTCCGCAACGCGAAATTTTCGTGGCAAGACTAATTACAATTTACCACGCGCCGCTGATTCGTCGGCGGCGCCTTACCACCAAACATATAGGAGATATAACATGCTGACATTCATTGATTCAACCTACGTCCTCAACGACGACGCAAAAGAAATCATTGCAAAAGAGACTGACAAACCGTTTTGGGTCTTGTACGTAACCGTCTATTCGTCTGAGGGCACAATCCTCAATGCTGGCGACAGTTGGGAGAGCTGGGACGACGTCCTTGGCTGTATCAATACGTGCTGGGACGACGACCGCAACGCTTGCGAGAGTTGCGCTGACGTAACATGGGATCCGGACGAATCCCTGCGCGAGAACGTCGTCTACGTGCGTGACATTGACGCCTTCCTGCTGGTCGATCCGGACGGCAAAATACACGGCGCACAGCCAGCGAATTTCCTGCGTCAAGAACGCGAAAACTAATACCATCATTTACCATAACACACCAAACGAAAGGACTTACCACCATGAGATTGCGACAACACATCGAAGCTCAAGACCTGTTGTATTATTCAATGCTCTGGGCAAAAGAGGTTGAATGTATCGACGTAACATACCGAGACGATCCGCTTACTGTCTCATACGAAGAGCTTTACGAAGCGTTAGATGCCGAGATCGTCGGCTTTCAAACCGTTGACGCCGACACCAGAAAAGCGCCGACAGTCAACAGCAGACGGCTACTTGTTATTCAGTTTGAGCGCTGCATGGCGTGGAAGGAGAAACCTCGCCCGCATTACGTGAAACAGATACATTTGATAACGAAATCAAACGTCATGGGGAAGAGTATTAGCACTTGGGACGAGTGGTTCCAAAATATCAGCCCGTGTTCCAACCCCCGGCTGGTGCGGTTAATTCGTCATTATGCCGATGAGGACGGACGACTCCCTGCCTATATCATTCGGTATTCCAACGGTCTGAACGATTCGTTTGAGCCTGCGCCATACCCGGAGTTTTGTCACGACGTAATTTTTCTGCGACAGTCTTGGAGCGATATTATTTCGAACGTATACTACAAAGACCGGGACGAACTGTTGCCCGTCTTGGCGGCGGAACGGGACAAGCTGTTACAGGACGAAGGAATCAACGTCAACGACGTTACACTCTACGACGTGTTAGGCGTTCGGAAAGCGATGGCAAGGAGTTTCAACACCGTCTTGGTCGAGCCGGAACCGGCGCCGGAACCTGACGACCCGGAAGACTGCAAGCTGGCTGACGCGCTGGACGAGCTGGGCTTATCCAGCAAGCCGCAGCCTTATTACGACTTCGAAAGACGTCCTATTGACCTGCGAACGATTAAAATCGGCGATTCCGTATCGCTTATTTGCGACGCGACTAATGCCTGTTTGATGTACCGTGATCATCCAACAGTCCAGATGGTCAATCGGAAGGATTTATCAACATTAAAAAACGCTTTGCTCGACGGCGAACCCGGATACTGGACAGTTGGCGTCCATTCGGAAGCCCTCAACATCAGCAAGATCGAACTGCCGCCAGACTTCGAATTTGAACGAAACGATATTGAAATCATTTAACTATAACATGTTCATGGATGGCGGTCGCGTCCGCCATCT
The DNA here is from genome assembly GCA_045651945.1 of Thermoguttaceae bacterium. Taxonomy (GTDB): domain Bacteria; phylum Planctomycetota; class Planctomycetia; order Pirellulales; family Thermoguttaceae; genus RUG11551. Next base: position 386 of record JAZRTH010000351.1, on the reverse strand, counting down.
CTCTAACCAATCAATGAAATGAATACTTTTACGTTTGAATCGTTAATTGACATGTCCAGTTCGTATACGTTCGGCGCCGTCGAAATATTCGAACAAAACGTTGACACGGCTGTTGCATGGAGTAAAGACCATAAACTAGCCGTTGAGATTGACTGTAACAGAGTATGTTGCAATCTCCGTTGGGTAAACGAGTATTCTGACAAGGTTGACGGCTCCAAGTTGCCATCAACGGGACGCACACGCGTTAAATACAAACGCGTACCTAACGATTCAGTAGTTATGTATTTTGACGCCTATGCTTGGCTAATGAAGCACATGTTGTCCAATACGGACTATCTGAAAGTTAAGGCAGAGATGGACGCGGCGTTGGCGCAGTTCAGAGCTGA
>JAZRTH010000350.1:0-4061 GCA_045651945.1 Thermoguttaceae bacterium | reverse complement strand
AACATCCCCGCAGGATCTGGAAAGTAGCGTTTGTTCCACGTGTAGCCGCCCCAGCCCCACAACTGACCGCCAAGCGGCTGGACCATGTCGGGACGCTCCGCAATGTCCCAGTTTTCGTGCCAGTACATCTCGATCACGCATACGTCCACCGGGATGCCGACGGAATTCATCTCGCGCATGGCTTGGCGATAGTCGGACTCGGTGTCGTTCCAGAACCGGCTCCACCAGTAGCCAAATGCCCACCTCGGCGGCAGCGGGATGCGCCCAGCCACTTTTACGTAGTCGCCAAGACATCCCTTGTAGTCATGCCCGTATGCGAACACCGTCAAGTCTTGGTACTCGTCCTTCTCGCGCCGCGGACGCTCCTCCACCCATTCCTTCCAGTAGTCGCCGCCCTTCACGAAAAGCGGCTTGTTCGAATCATCTACAACTGTCACACCTCGCCGCGACAAGACGCCCTTCTCCATGCGCGGCAGAAGGTCCTGGATGCTGCTGCGTCTGTCGATGGTGCGCATCGTACCAAGCAGGTTCTCCTTGTCCTCTTCAAGCGCAGCCACGCCGTTCACCGTCAGGTTCTCGGCGGAGAACGGGCCGCCCTTCCACTCCACGCGCATCCTCTCCGTCTCGATCACTGCGCCGTCGCCCTTGCGCGTGAACGTATGCTTGACCGGCGGCATCGCGCGATTGATAAAGGTGAGACTCGGACGATCTTCGAACGAACCGTCCTCGCTCCATTCGCAGCGGATCATGCGGTCCGTGAGAAGCGTAAAGCGCGCCTTGCCGACGATCTGAGTGTTGCCGAGCGCCACCGCGCACGATGCGGCGCAGACGGCCTCGGAGCCTTCCACTTCCGCGCCCGCCTTGCCGGAGAAGGCAAGCGCGCCCGTTCCCGCGTTGGCGAACGCCTTGCGCGAGACAGTATCCCACAACACGCCCTCGCCGCCTCTTCTTGCGGGAACGAGATTTATTATCGCCTTGCCATTCGCATCGTCAAGACGTACTGAATACCACTTCGCGTGACAGTAGCGCTGCGAAAGTCCGCGATTGCAGTCGTCATTCCACGAACAGCCGAGCAGAATCGTCCCGGCGTCTGTATGGGAGCCGATCGAATCCGACGCCAGGCCGCTCATCACGGTCTTGCCGTCAAGCATGGCTGTGCGATTCGCAAGCGCGATGGCGTGCGGCGCTTTGAGGTCGCCGAGCGAGAACATGAGGTCAGGCGTCTTGCCATCCGCCTTCAGCGACTCGCCGCGATAGCGCATGTAGAACTGCCCGTCAGCGCCGTTCGCCTTGCGTCCGATGGTGAAATCGTCAGTCGGCAGGCTGCCGATCAGCGATGCCCAAGCGTTACCATCCGCCTTCTGATAGTCGTTAGGAGAATACTGGAACTTGATCGAAAGTCCGTGTACATCCGTCGCCTTGGCGCCGGTGTCAATGTACTGGTTCTTCCCCACATACACCCATCCGCCCTCTTCGAGAAGCCGTACCTTGCCCGTCGCGAGAATGCGGAAAGAGCGCCCCTCGGGAATGCCCGCGCGATTGAACTCGTAAACAGAATCCGCAGAAGGAATCGTTCCCGAATACTGAATGCGGTTGGCGGCGGGCCATGCGTTCAGGTCGGTTCCCCTGTCTGCGGAATCCCAGACAAGGTACAGACCTGAAGCGCCGTCAAGCGCACGGGACGAATCTGTAACCTTGATCGCATTCTGCGCAAGGGAAAGTTCGAGCGACGGAACCGCCGCCTGCGCTGCCAGTTGCGCAAAGAGCGCCACTGCCGCGCCGATCATCAGTAGTTTTCTCATTTTAGCGTTTCCTTTAGAAGTTTGCCCTTTCGGGCAGGTTATAGTTTAATGTGGAAATGTGACAACGTTGCCAAGGGAGGTATTGCGACCATGCGCGAAAGGCCACGCGCATTCCTGCGCGCGTTTTGCACGATTTTACTGTACACGTACGCAAACATGACGCTTATTATACACTATTTGGCGCTTCGCAGTCAAGGGGGTAAGGTACGTTCTTCAGGGTTTAACAGGCGCTGTCGTACCTATTTCACAAAAAATCAGAAAAATGTCAGAAAAATTTTAAATGTTACATCATTTTCTTTTTATTTGGCGCAAAGAAGCGGGGGAGATGACCTCAGACAGCGATCAACGAAGTGAAATCGGTAGAAAAATGCAATCAACGGGGAGGGCTTATCGCTGATCCGCCAGATTGACCATCGGGGCGCCGAGGTTTTGCGGAATGCCCCAGGTTAACAGCGTGTCGGTTGAAATCCGGTTGAGGTCGAACGTACCCAGGTCGATTGAGAGCTTGAAGTTGTCACGCGGTGAGAAGATGTCGATTTTCTGCGGGGCGTAAATTCCGTTGAGGGCGTCTCGGCGAACGGCGCGGGTTGTGGCGTCGACGACCAGATAGTTGTTGGAATCGTAAATGCGCTGGGCGGCGATGGTGGCTGTGCGGCGGTCAACGTAGACGACGCGGGTGATCATGCCCTTCGGGGTCTGTTCCTGAGCGCGCAGCTCGTAAAACAGCCCGTCGCTTGTCGGGCGCGGCCCTCGCCAGTTCAGAGTCGGGTCAAGCGGCTTGACGCCCAGGGCTTCAATAACCCAGCTCGGCTCGATGGGCAGCTGGCTCGACGCCGCTGTCTGCGAGTATTGATCGTGCCGGCAGTAGTACACGCCCGGTCTTTCGTCGCGGGCAATCCAGAACCAGAACAGTTCCGGGTTCGATCCCATGTCGAATTCCTTGCCGGTTATGTTCGTCTTGGCGGAGATGTGCAGATAGTTGGGCTTATGATAGACAATGTCCGCCGACAGCTGAGGCGTTCGCGGCATGGAAACAGACGCGGAATGCGCGCTGAGCGAGTCGATCTGCTCGTTCTGACGGTTGACAGCCGCGATAATTTCCGTCGCCGAGGCGTTTGGCGGAATCATGGCGGTTGACGGCGCCTGCGAAACGTTGTTCCGTCTCCACGGCATAGTCAAATTGACGCTCCGGCAGCTGACGCTCGTCAGCGCGACCAAAAGCAATGCGACAGAAACGTAAACTCTGGACATCTGGGATTTTAATAATAGCCTACTGCCTAATTATATACCGCGATATATTCGCCTAGATGTTATATAGGTTATTTTTTACGATTTGTAAAGAGAACTTTCAAAAAAATAAGAAAAAATCAAACCGAGAAAACGATTAGGTGGTATAGGTAAACTTTACCGATTACTGACGAGGGATTTTACATCCAATCCCGCCCCCTATTTCCCAGCAATTCCCAGAATTCTCCCAGCAACTCCCAGAATCCTCCCAGTTAATCGCAATAATTATCTGGTAATAACGCTAGAATTTCACAAACCAGACGTGTATTCGTTCGTTTTCGTCGGAGGGGAATTCCGCGACGATTTCCCAACGAATTTTTGGATCATATTCTTTATCCGGGTCTGGATAAAGTTTATATGAGCAATTGGCGTGCGGGATATCGTCTTTAAAATCTATAGCGCATTCTTTCACATAAAACGAGGCGTCTTCTGCTGGTAAATCCTCCATCGGGAACCGTTCCGGCGGAAAGAGTTGGGCGAATTCCTCTGGAGTAGCGTTCAGTTCGCCGCGAAATATTGTATCTCGAAAGCCGTGCCATACTTGAAATCGAACCCATTCTACCGACTCTGGAATTGATATTTGAAAAACCCTTTCATATAATTCCCGTTGTTCCGGATCCCAGGAATTTACATTAAGAGCGCCGGAATACTTTATTGCATATAGAATCAACACAAGAATTGGCGCTGCAATCAAAATGATCGTTAAAACAACCAATGCGTATCCAATTATATTTATAATCCAATGTACAATCTTCTTAAACATAGCGTTCCCCTTTTTGGATAGAGGATTTTCTTCTCAAAATAGGCTTTTATTTTGATTATATTATTCCATTTTCCAAAAGTCAATAGTCCGGGTATTGACATTTAAAATTAAATGGAATAGAATTGTGTTCATTAGAGTTGCGAGTAACGAGTAGCGAGTGGCGAGAAACGCAAAGCGCCTCACTTAAGTTCCTGCTCTAACGAATGTTC
>JAZRTH010000349.1:0-2764 GCA_045651945.1 Thermoguttaceae bacterium | reverse complement strand
GCTGGTCGGGAAAATCAGGGGGCGAAGCATGCTCGATGGCAGATTGCATTCAACTGCAAGGGACTCGGAAATGCGCCCGACAGGCGTGTATTGATCAATGATATCCGGCAGCGCATACCAAGCCAAAGCGCGAAATTCCTCATTTTCAATCGCGTTGAGCATTCCCTTGCGCCATTCCTTGGTTCGGAAATCCATCATGCCGGTACTGGCGGCAGACGAGACGCTTATGACGTCAAAGTTCCCCGTCAGATATCCGGCGGAAAGAACCCCGTGCGTCGCCAGACGGCGCGTGCGAAGCCAGTCTTCTTTGGAAAGCGTCTGTTCGTCTTTTACCAAGTGCGAAAGGGAATATCGAACCGCCCACGGACCGCCGATGAGTTCTTTCACCTTTTCGACTCCGCCGAGACGTTCCGTACCGAGTTGGCAATACTTCGCCAGCGTCTGGTCGTTCCAGCAAATAGCGCGGCGAATCTGGTTGTTGTTTCGGTCGATTCGTCCGCAGGTGTGATGGGTTGCGGAAATGCCGCCGCCTGCCCAGTCTTTCAGACGCCCCAGGTCGCGAAGCTGACTGGCGATATCGCGAGTCGTTGCCCGCGCCTGACCTTCCAGCTGAAGCAGGTTAAGCTCAATCGCCCCGGGATCGTCAATGGAATCCCCGTACGTTAAGTCTGTTGGAAATCTGGACGATGCAAGTACGTTTCCGTTAATATCAAACGCAAGGCACTTGACCGCGCCTGTACTAAAATCCCAGCCGGTTACGACTGTCTCTGGCGGCAAAAACTTTAATTCACTCATGATGGTTTTGGGGTGTTAGTTGCGAGTTGCGATTGGATGGAAGGCGGTAATGAAGCGGCCAACGGGAGCGGAATTACGCAGTTCGCCGAAGGCGAACCAGAAAGACTGCATCCGTTGTTATGTTCGCCTAACGGCGAATGCGTAATTTCGTTCGCTAACGCTCACTCCATTACCGCCTTTCAAATATATTTATTATATTGTATACGGAATTAAAAATTATGCAATACGCCGGGGACAGGATTGTAAAAAATGAATTTTGAGATTATAATAGTAGGGATTAGGGAAATAGGAAATAGGGAATAGTAATTCGCCTTTGGCGAATTTTAAGATTACTCCCTACTCCCCACTCCCTACTCCCCACTCCCTCCTACCTACCCATGAAATCCCGATTTCCTTCTGTCGAAACTGCCGATGAAGACGGTTTGCTTGCCGTCGGCGGAACGCTGAAACCAGATTGGCTCATCGACGCGTATACGCACGGAATTTTTCCGTGGCCGATGAACGAGGATTTCCCAATAACGTGGTTTTCTCCCGATCCGCGCGCCATCTTGCCGTTGGATAAGGCGCATTTCTCCCGGCGTCTTTTGAGAACGATTCGGACAAAAAATTGGCTTTACAGCATCGACAACGCATTTGAAGACGTTATTCGCGGCTGCGCCGCCGACCGGAAAGACGAACCGGGAACGTGGATTACCTCTAAAATGATTCGCGCTTATTGCGAAATGCACCGTCTCGGTTTCGCTCACAGTTTCGAGGTCTGGGAACAAAACGGAGAAGAACGCAGGCTTATCGGCGGCGTCTACGGACTGGCGTTCAATCGATTTTTTGCCGGCGAGTCCATGTTTTATACCGTAACCGACGCGTCGAAAGCCGCGCTCTGGTATCTGGTTAAGACTCTTAACGAAAACGGGTTCCTTCTTTTTGACTTGCAGGTTATCAACGACCACACCAAACAGTTCGGAACGATTGAAATTCCTCGCAAAGAATATCTTCGGCGGCTGGAAGAAGCCTTAAAATCCAAGTAGCAGTCAAATAAAACTGTTTTAACTAAAATATTTATTTGACAATACCCAAAAAATTTTTAAAAATTTCTAAAAAATAGGTAACAGATAGTAGTTCATCTTCGTTATAAGTACTCAGAACGGACTTTGAGGTCGGGAGAATGCTCAATCATCTGTTTTAGTATTGGAGAGACGACACCGGTTTGGAGTTTGCTCCACTGTCCATTACGATTGTTCCCTTTAACCCAATTTTTACCTAATGAATCATAACACGAATCACGATGACGCGCCGCATTATGAAGAAATTCGTCGCTATTGTTTTCGACTGACCCGTTCAGAAACGGAAGCAGACGACCTTACCCAGGAAGTCTTCGTTCGTTATTGCAAATCCGGTCGCAATCTGGATGACGACCATTTGCGAAACTGGCTGTTCCGCGTTGCGCGAAACCTGGTTATCGACAAACTCCGCTCCCATCACCCGGAACGCATTTCTCCAGAGGTCGATGGGATGACTCTGGCGGATATGGCAGACCACAAGTCTTCCAACCCCGCGGTTTTGGCGGAACAGCAGGACATGATTCAAAAAATCTTGTCTGTTCTGGGTAATAGCGATAAAAGAACTCGGGAGATATTTCGCCTCAAATTCTTTGAAAACAAGAATTCGTCCGAAATAGGGACGCAAATTGGGGTAGCTTCCAGTACCGTTCGCAAGATTCTATTGGGTAAACTTCAAGAATTACGCGAGGCGTTTCAGGAGATGGAAGCCGTCGGCTGACGAAAGTCGCCGTTGCCGCTTCCCAAAAGTTCCTTGCGTTTTAACAATTCTTTAACCACATTAACCCAATCAAAAAAATGAGAGAATAATCATGGATGCCAACTTCACAAATAATTCGAATACCAACGTTACAAAAAGAGTTTCAGAGTTAAAAATTGACGATAACCAACTCGTTCTCTACGCCATCGGCGAA
>JAZRTH010000348.1:0-3246 GCA_045651945.1 Thermoguttaceae bacterium | reverse complement strand
TCCCCGGAATTCAAGATTGAACGTCCGTTTATCAATTTTCTCGTCGGCGGGGGGATGAACGCGGAAAAGCTCGGAATGCGTCTGATTATCGACGGCAAAACCGTTCGGAGCGCTACGGGATTAAACGATCGTCCTGGCGGGTCGGAACGGCTGGAAATGCAGACGTGGGACGTTGCGGAGTTTGTCGGCAAGACGGCGCGGCTGGAAATCTTCGATAACGCCGTCGGCGGTTGGGGACATATTAATATCGACAACGTCGTTCAAAGCGACGTCAAAAAGGCGCTCGTGCCGGCGGATAAAACGCGGCTTGTTACACTGGATAAACCCTATTTGATCTTTCCGATTGCCAATTCTGCCAGACAGACGATTATGACAATCGTCGTTGACGGGATTTTGATTCATAAATTAAAAATCCCGCTGGCTGATTCCACACAAAACGCTGACTGGTACGCTTTTTTAGACGTTCCGGAATACGTCGGCAAAACGGCTGAAATTTCTGTGGTGGATTTGGCTGTTGGGTCTGAAGGGTTAAAGCTCATTCGCACGGCTAACGATACCGAAGTGGATTTAATCAACAAGGTTCCGCGATATTCAGAACAGGTTCGTCCTCAGCTGCGTTTCTCGCAAAAACAGGGTTGGAATAACGACCCCAACGGCATGGTTTATCTCAATGGAAAATACCATCTGTTTTGGCAAAGCAATCCGGTTTGCGTAACGTGGGAAAACATGTACTGGGGGCATGCCGTCAGTTCCGACCTGGTTCATTGGACGGAGCTTCCCATGGCTTTGCGTCCTCTGGGCGGCGACGTTCCTTTTGACAAACGGTTTCCGTCCATGGCGAAAGGTCAGTGCTGGAGCGGCTCGGCTAACGTGATGAGAAACGACTCGTCTCCGGAAGCGAAATCGACGATTATTGCCGCGTTTACCGACACCGGATGCGGCGAGAGTCTGGCGATCAGCCGTGACGAGGGCAAGACGTGGCGCTATGAATCGTTCAATCCGATAATTCGGCACAAAGGGCGCGATCCGAAACTGGTTTGGTACGAAAAGGAACAATATTGGGTTATCGCTCTTTACGACGAAGGGAACGGCCCGAAGATTGCTTTCTATAAATCGGACGACCTCAAAACGTGGGAAAAGACCGGGGAAATTGACGGCTTTTTCGAATGTCCGGAAATGTTCAAAATCAACCTTGACGGAAATCCCGAGAATTACAAATGGGTTCTTTGGGCGGCGAACGCCGAGTACGTTGTCGGTCAGTTTGACGGCAAGACGTTTATTCCAGACGAGGTCAACGCCGACGGCTCCGTCAAGAAATTCCGCAGTCACGATGGAATGTTTTACGCTTCCCAATGCTTTTCCAACGCGCCAGGCGGCAGAGTAATTCAAATCGGCTGGACGCTGCACGATTATTATCGTCAAGAACAGAATCTCCCGTTTAATCACGGCTTTTCCCTCCCGCTGGAACTGACGCTTCGGACGACGCCCGAGGGACCGCGCCTGTTCTCCAATCCGGTCAAAGAGTTTGAAACCCTTCGGACGAAAAAGCATGAAGCGCATTCGACGCTTGACAGTCAATCTCAGCAGTCCGTTAAACTGGATTGCGCCTCGCCAGACGGAGACAATCTTTTTGATATAACCCTTCGCTTTAAGCCGGGAACAAAAGGCGACGTTGTCTTGTCTGTCGGGAACGACAAATTGATTTATCACTGTTCAGAATCCCGCTTTGAAGGGAGTTTGGCGGCAGAACGAAATAACGAGGGTTTTCGTCATGCGCTTCCGACTCTCGGTATTCCCGATAAAGACGGTTTTGTAACAGTCCGAATTGTTCGCGATCGCGCTTTGGTTGAGGCATTTTTCAACGACGGTCGGCTTTATCGCGTTAACGGATTGCCCGGTCCCGCTTCCTCTCAGACATTCGTACTGTCGGGCGTTGATCTCCACGCCCCCGTTCCGTTTGAACTGGACGTCTGGAACCTGAAATCCATTTGGAAGTAGCGAGTTGAGGGTAGCGAGTTGCGAGTAGCGAGTAGATTATATAAACCTGTTAAAATATTATGAGTAGTAAAAGATTTAATATTGTCTTATTGTGTTTGGCATTTTTTGCCGTTTTATCGCCGACGAGGTCGGTTCCAGCGCAGGAGCCTCAATTTCGCCGCATTTCCGTTGCGGAATACCGCGATAAAATGAAGGGCGGCTGGATCGGTCAGATTGTCGGCGTGTCGTGGGGCGCGCCGACGGAATTCCGGTATCGAGACAAGACGATTCCTGCGGTAATGGTTCCGAAATGGAAGCCGGAGATGATCAATCACGCCTTCGGTCAGGACGACCTTTACGTCGAAATGACGTTTTTGCGGACGCTGGAACAGTACGGCTTGGACTGCTCGATTCGTCAAGCGGGAATTGACTTCGCCAATACAAAGTATCAGCTCTGGTGCGCCAACAATTCAGGCAGAACCAACCTGCGCTCGGGAATCGCCCCGCCGGACAGCGGTCATCCGCAGTTCAACAACTGCCCCAACGACATCGATTATCAAATCGAGTCCGACTTTTCCGGGCTGATTGCTCCCGGCATGCCAAACAGCGTCATTGCGATGGGCGACAAGTTCGGTCGTCTGATGAACTATTCCGACGGCGTCTATGCCGGTATGTTTATGGGCGGGATGTATGCCGAGGCGTTCTTTACTCAGGACGTCCAACAGATTATTGCCGCCGGATTGGCGTGCATTCCTCCCGACTGCCAGTACGCCGAAATGGTTCGCGACGTTGTTACATGGCACAAGGAGAACCCAACGGACTGGACGTCGTGCTGGGAGAAATGTCTGGAGAAGTACCGGAAAAACCCGGAGTATCAGAAATGCTCCAACGGCGGAATCGACTGCAAGATTAACGGCGCGTACGTGCTCATTGGGCTGCTGTATGGGAACGGCGACGTCGAAAAGACAACGGTAATTTCAATGCGCTGCGGTCAGGATTCAGACTGCAACCCGTCCAGCGCCGCCGGCGTGCTGGGTACGACAATCGGTTTTTCCAAACTCCCGTCACAGTTCAATACCGGCTTGGACGAAACCCAGGCGTTCTCGCATACGTCGTACAACTTCCCCGCCCTGCTGGACGTCTGCGAGAAGCTGGCGCGTCAGGTTGTCGCCGCTCAAGGCGGACGCATGGAAACGGTCAACGGCGTTGAGTATTTTGTCATTCCGGTGAAGAAACCCCAGCCGCCGAAGCTGGAACTCTCGTGGGAAC
>JAZRTH010000347.1:0-3159 GCA_045651945.1 Thermoguttaceae bacterium | reverse complement strand
CTGTCGGCGTCTTTCAGGGCTTTGAAAAAATCGCCCAAACGATGAACAACATCGCGTCGGCAGCGCAGAACCAGCGATGGGGCGTTACGTGTTCCGTTCGCGATATTCTGTCAACGTCATTGATTGGCAGCGTGATTCAATTGCAACGAGGCGGCGTTCAGACGTCAACCGACTGTCTTGTCAAAAGCCTCGAATATTCATTCCCGGCTGATTCCAGCGCGGTTACTCGCGTAAATCAATAATCATGGACATAGACCAAACAAAAAACTTTTACGTTGTACTACTGGAAGATTTGGATGCTGCGGTTACGAATGGAGGCAATCCCAAATCTTACAGAACCGTTGGCAAATCTGTTGGCATTCCAATTCTTTATAAAGGGGCAAATTCCGTACAAATCAACGGACATGACAAACGGCTGGAAGTGTACAACTATACCAGTTTTTGTTTTCTGAAAAACGATATTGTTTATGTCAACGTTGATAATTTCGGCATCGCTCGCGTGATTCAAGGTTGGTCGCAGTCCGGAAACTACGTTTGTTTTTCCAATAACAATATTTCCGCTCCGGCATATTACGCGCCAAATCAATCGGGCACGCCTCAAACACGACAGTTACTCTATACAACCGGCGATTCAGACTATAACGAAATGGCGACAATGAAAACAGACGATTTGTCGCCTTACGACCACATCCCACAGCAGCATCCGACATACGCTAATCCGTTCAATTTCAGACCGGGACCGCCTTGTTTGTTTGCGCCAGTCAAAGGTTTTGGTTATCACAAAACAGACGGCGCATCTCTTCAGGACGATACGGACAAAGCCGCCCACATGGCTGACGGTTACATTCCTGTAGCGCAGGATTCACGTTTGCATTTTTGGATTCCGGCGGGAGATACAACGGTTTTTAACTATGGCGATCCGGTCTTTCTGAAGAAACATTATGGCACATGTTATTCTTTATCGAATACATCGGAATGGTCAATTGTCGGTATCTGCGACAGCGAAAAGAAAACCACGCTTGATTATGATTTTTGGATGCCGTTCCGCGTGGCTGGCACGTTTGAATCTATTGACGAGTTAAATTTATACGGCGCTGGCTATGGGAATATTAACGATGGTGATCGTTTTGGCTACGAGCCAACGTCCGCCGGAGATCCGGTATTGTCGCCAACGTTTGACAGGGCGGATTTTGTCATGCTCCGAAGCCATCAGCCGTTTTACTCTCCAATCTTTACACACTTGTTTCAAGTTACAGCCGGAACGAATTATCCTGTTGCAGTCCTGTGGGATTTTGAAACAGATTCTCCGAATGGAATAACCGCGCAGCCGGTTGATATTCCGCTGTCGGAAAGTCAGTGGATGTCGCTATACGGGCAGGGAACTCTCAAGCCGGAAATCTGCCAGGGCGATCATATAACTTGCATCGTTGACGCTTCCGGTTCAACGCCGTTCATTCGTCCGGTGTCCTTCCCAATGGATTATGGAGCCGGATGTTGTATGTTCTGGAATACACCGCCATCAACGCGATTATGGGTAAGTGTTCCTGACGCTACCGTTAATCCGAACTTCCAGCAGGGCGAAATCGGCGTCTTTGGCGGCGCCGGTTCTGGCTGGTTCAACAAAGTGTCGCTGGATCCAGTCAACGGAACAGACTTGAATCTAAGAGCAATGGGCGGCTGGTATCAAAAACAGCGTGATAATACCGTCCTTGTCATGGGAAGCTGGTAATAAACGACGGCGCGGTAACGCGCCGCATGTTTATTCGTCCGATTCGTCTTGTTTTTGGGTTATCGAAAATCGCTCCACCAATTTGTTAAATGCTTCTTGGTCTCTCCTGAAATACTCATCTCCTATTTCTTTGTTGGCTACAGCGGCTTTGAGTTTTTCATCGTAGTCAGTTTCGTCGCATTCTGCTTTGACAAGCGATATTAAAGAGCATATTCTGCGATATTCTTTGTACAGTTCCGATTTTAGAACGTATGCAACAAAGGATTTCAATATATCATTATCAGCAAAATAACTATATTGATACCAAATAGAATCGTCTTGTAATTGGATAAAAAAATCCAGTTCTTTATCAAAGGCGCGAATGATTTTTTCTGTTAGTTCGTCTAAGAAGTCTAATGTATTGTCAGAGTCATGTTCGCAATCAACTTCGTTTTGAAAACGACAACGCAAGCACTGCGATAAATAACTTTTCGGAATTCGTAAACCGTCAACGCCTTCAATGAATGATACTGAATCTTGACACTGATTGTCAAATACCAAATATAATCCGTCGTCCTCTATGTAATCAAAAGGACTTGGATAAATTGTCTTGTTATCTGTTTTTGATGGTTCCATTTTGTCCTCCAAAGGAAATCAAACATCGTCCCAACTGGCTCCTTCGCTATCGTCGTCGTTGCCGTCGTCTTCCCAATACTTCAGCCGGATCAGCGATCTGGCGGCGTCTCTGGCGCGGACGTAGCCATCTTCGATTTTTTGTAGCAGTCGCCGACGTTCGCCAGTCGCACGCTGCCTGACGACGGACAGACGTTCCAGCGCGTCCAGCACGCCATTCATGCCGGGTATTTCAGCGCGGACAGCTCGTTTAATGGCGTTTCCGGAAGTCCCGTATTTACGCCTAAATTCTGCGTTCATCCCCATGACAATTTCTCCTTATCACGAATCATTATCGTTATCTTTTTTCTCGGTTCTTTCAATTGATTTTTCGACGTTCTGACGGGCGACGCTGACGGCGATCCGGTCAATAATCGCCTGCCGGATGTAAGCGTCAGGCGTCAGTCCTTCCCGCTTCGCGTGGCGTTTTACTGCCGCATAGAGCGGGTTGTTCAGGGCGTCCGTCAATACTTCGGCGATGTACGCCGACGCCGTCAGATGCTGCTCTTTGGCGTTGGTTTTAATCAGCTCGTACAATTCGTCCGTCAGCCAAATGGTGCGTTTGGTATTATCTTTCTTATTCTTATCCATTGCTTCTATCCACGCCAGCGGCGAGCTGGCGACAATACGTTCGGACATTCCTGTCCTACCTATTTCAGTTTCAACCCACGCGCCGGGCGAACCGACGCGGCGAACCTGTCGGAACGTCCGACAAGTTGGAAAAAAGAGCCGCCCGAACCGCAGTCCGGGCGGCTCCACCAAACACGCGCAGAGTTACC
>JAZRTH010000346.1:0-1372 GCA_045651945.1 Thermoguttaceae bacterium | reverse complement strand
CCCATCGCTCGGCAAACGCGAATGATTGCCTTCTGGACAACGCCCATCTTGGCGATGTCAACTTCGACGCCCAGGTCGCCGCGGGCAACCATCACGCCGTCAGACGCCAAAACAATCTGCTCCAGATTCTCGACCGCTTCCGGCTTCTCGATTTTAGCGATAATCCCGGTGTTGAGCGGTTTCCCTTTGGGCTTGTTTTCAACGAGAATGTCGCGCAGTTCGTCGATTTCTTCTGCAGTGCGAACGAAGCTGAACCCGAGATAGTCGATTCCGTTTTGAACCGCCCAAATCGCGTTGTCGATGTCGACCGGCTGCAGAGACTTCACCGACAGCTTGACGCCCGGCAGGTTGATCCCCTGCGGCGATCGAACGACGCCCGACTGAACGACGACGCCCTCGACGTAGTCAGCGCCTTTTTCGGTAATCTCGACGCTGACCAGCCCGTCACACATCAAAACGCGGTCGCCAACGTTGAGTTCGTCAACCAGCGGTTCGTACGTAGACGTCAGCCAGTTCTTCTGCGGCGACTCTTTCCCGCGAATAAACCGGACTTTTTCGCCCTGAACGCAGTCCAGCTCTCCGCCTTCAATTTCTCCCAGACGCATTTTCGGACCCGCCAAGTCCATCAAGACGGCGATCGGCGCGTCCGCTTCCTTTTCCGCCTGACGAATCAGCGCCAGGTTGGCGGCAAACGAGTCAATCTTTCCGTGAGCGGCGTTAATGCGGAAGACGTCAACCCCGGCGTGAATGAGTTCTACGAGTTTCTCGACCGACAAAATTGCCGGCCCGACAGTTGCGATAATTTTAGTTTGACTTGGACGAAGCATGGTAATGGGAAGTGATAAGTGGAAAGTGGTTAGTGGTAAGTATTGATAACGCTTTGCGTCCTTACTACTAAATACTTAGCGCTTAGCGCTAATATCTTTTAATATATTCAATTTTCTTCCTTACGACAAGGGGGGGAGGGGGAATATTTAGAAGTTCCGCATTCCGAATTCCCCTTCCCCCTGTTGACGTTTCCCTAATTCCTTGTTATAATTTAAAGATACAAAATATATAACTCTTTATTACGGAGAAAATATTCCCATGTCAGAAACGTCCATGAAAAAACAGGCTCTGTTAATCGGAATCAACCAATACGAAATTCTACCGGAACTGAAGTACGCCCGACAGGACGCGGAAGCGGTCGAGCAGTCGCTGAAGTATAACTACTGTTTTTCTGACGACGAGGTTATGCTCTTAACCGATTCCCGTTCCGGGCTGTTCAAACCGACAAACCGGTTGAGAATTCTGCTCCATCTGGACAATCTGGCGAATCAGGATCTCGACCTGTTTATTTTCGGATTCTGGGGACATGGTGTCGTCCGTAGCG
>JAZRTH010000345.1:0-2701 GCA_045651945.1 Thermoguttaceae bacterium | reverse complement strand
GCTAACGGCCGCAAGGTTTTGTCCGCCCGCCGTCGCATCGGCAGAAAGAAGCTGAGCGCGTAAGGAATTTTCCTTTGCGCTCGCTTTGCATGCAACACGCAAAGCAACGGGGCGTACCGGCTCCGTAAATCTTGAATAAGGAAGAGATGCCAGATGGCCAAGCTGCCGACCGTCAACCGTAATACGGATTTTCGCCGCATGTATTGGCGCGCCAAGTCCGCGGCGGCACCTGCTTTGGTTTGTTATGCCATGAGAAATCGTCTGGGAATGACCCGATACGGCATCACCACCGGTAAAAAAATAGGGAAAGCGGTCCAACGAAATCGCGCTCGGCGCGTCATCCGAGAGGCCTACCGCTCCCTCCTGCCCGAGATCGGCGCGGGATGGGATCTGGTTTTCGTGGCACGAACACGGACCGTCTTTTCAAAAACTCCCGCGGTTGAGTCCGCCATGCGCCAGACTCTGACCGAGCTGGGTGTACTTGCACAGAGGAAGTCACAATGAAACGGGTTTTGTTGTGGCTCATTCGCGTTTATCAAAAAGGCATTTCGCCCTATACCCCACCGTCGTGCAAATTTGAGCCGACCTGCTCGCATTATGCGGCAGAAGCCATCGGCCGCTACGGTGCCGCGCGTGGGGGGTGGCTGACCGTCAAACGCCTTGCCAAGTGTCACCCTCTTTGTCGTGCCTGCGGGTACGACCCTGTTCCCGACCTGAACCCGATCAAAAAGAAACAGCCGCGCAAACCGCGGCAAAGGTGAATTTATGGATAGTATTTTCGGCCCGATCATTTTTCAGCCGATCGGCTGGTTTTTTAACAAACTGTTTGAGCTGTGCGGCAATGTGGCACCGGCTATTTTCCTGCTGACGCTGACCATCGACATTCTGATGTTCCCGCTGCAGGTCAAGCAACAGCGTTCCACCGTCAAGCTTGAAGTTTCCGTCAATATCAACGTGACCAACAGAATTGCCGGGCGAGAAAACCACGTCTTCATTAATTACGAGATCGCCGGTGAACTGACCTTTAAAGTCCAGTTCGCCCGCTTCAACAGTGAAACGATCCGATTGGAACTGATTGCCAGTTGCCAAAACTTTCAATTTGCCCTCGCCCGTCTTAATAACGTTTGCGCCGGAAACGGTTGCGTCGTCTGAGAACGTCAGTTGTTGTTCACCCTCAGGAACGTAGTATTCCAACGTCGCGCCGCTGGCTATTTCAATGGAACTGTTCGCCTTGATGCCATCGCCAGTCAGAATAAGCTTTCCTTCTGAAACCTTCGTATCGCCGGTATAGTCATTGTCGCCGGAAAGCGTGAGGGAGCCAGCGCCGATTTTTTCCAATGCGCCAGAGCCGGAAACAACGCCGGACAGAATCAGGTTCTTATCCGCGCCGATTTCGAATGTTCCATCTACGTCCAGAATTACCGGCTTGTCATACGTTTCTGTATTCGACGCGCCATTTTTGATAAACCAGGCGCCCCTCTTATCCGTACCGTCAATAGTCCAATTCTCGGCGGACATATCATTCGTGTTGACGTTATAATACCATATCGATTCAGGGAAGGCGTGCGTCCAAACCTGATCTGCCGTCATAGCGGTAGAATACAACGCGATATCGTCAATGATGCCGGCAAACGCCTCGCCGTCGCCATTGGAACCAATCGTTCGCGAAATTGGCATATCAATAGCAGGTTGGTTTGAAGCATTTTTGCCGACCAGTTCGCCGTCAATATAAAGGAACAAATCGTTGCCCTGTCTTACGTATGCAACGTGAATCCATTGGTCAACAACTTGTGAAAGATCATAACTAAATGCGCTGACGCCATCCGGACCTTTGAATTCAGCGTCGTACGCGCCCCATTTTGTAAACCCTGGTTTACCGCTGTTCATAATCCAGCGCAATGAACCGTTATCGCCGGACACCAATGACTGACGACCTGAAATGTTGTGGGGATTGATATAAAATTCAGCCGTCCAGTCGCCTGTTATGTTGGAAGCGCCCGTAAGATCAACCTTGGAATAGGTCCCGCTGAAATCCGCAACCTGATGCAGTTCTGAAATCGCCGACATGTCAACGTTTCTGGAAGCTCCAGCTCCTTCAACGGGACTGGAACCGTAATCTGCAATAACAGTGGTGGATGGGTCGTCAAATTTGTACCAGTGAACTGGCTGAGCTGCAGAAATGACGGTTTCCATAGCTATAGAATGATCCTGCGCTGTCGCAAACGCTTCGGATGAAAATGGCGCGACCAGACGAAGGTTGGTAATGTCGCAGTTGTTTTCTTTGTAGTTGTAAGGTCCAATAGATTTAATTCCGCCTGCAGCGTCGATGGTTGCAATCGGGTAGGTGTAAGTATGGGAATACGTATATTCTCCGGGATGATCGCCGGAATTCGCCAAGCCGAACTGCGTTGTAAAAACGTAGTTGCCAGCGTCTTCGTCACGATGAATGGTCAATTTCATCATCGTGAAATTGGAATCGCTTCCAATCGGCGGAACAAAACCGATATTCTGATTACCAATGCCTCCAAAAGAGCCTTCAATACGAAAAGCGCCTTTCACACTGCCATCGCCGTTTTGGTATCCAGGATGGTAAATGAACGTCATTTGATTATTGTTAATCGAAATGCCGTGGTGAAAGCTGCCAGCGCCAACGCCGTTCCAGTCGCAGGCGTACCAAGCTTCGTAAACCAGATCGCCGGCT
>JAZRTH010000344.1:0-2263 GCA_045651945.1 Thermoguttaceae bacterium | reverse complement strand
ACGTTAGCTACGCCGCCGACAAGGTCGGTTCCTGATTGGAAGTGGGTATTGCCAAAACCGGCTTTTTCGGAGACAAAACCTCATCCTCTCGCCCGTGCGGCTTCGCACATTCCCGTCCGATTTAAAATATTTTTTAAAATCGCAAGCGGACATCGTGTCATAGCCCGAGTATCGGGCATAGATGACACATGGACGATTGCTTCTGCGTATTCTGCGAGTAGTCTGCGGTTTCTGCGTTCTCTTTCCTTATGATATGATTTCATGCCCCCAAAAATTGCGTGTCCTTGTCAAAATAAAGGTTTTCCTCTGCCGTTGCAAAAAAGCTGGAATCGGGTATAATAATCTATTATGAGTAACACAGAATTACAACCGATTCCGGAAAAGAACCTCAACGAGCAGACGGACGTCGTTTTTCTCTACGCCTTGAGCGTCGAGTCGGCTCCGTTGGAAGGCATGCTTCAGAAATCGCATAAGGAAGACTGGCATTGCTGTCAGCTGACGTTCGGGCGTTTGGGCGACTTGCGCGCCGCAGTCGTTCAACCCGGGGCGGGAAGCAAAAAACCCGCCAGGTCCGCCAGACGCGTTATCAATCGTCTGCGCCCGAGACGCGTCTATTCCGTCGGGTTCGCCGGCGCGCTCAACCCGGAACTGGAACGGTTTCAGATTCTCGACCCGCTCTATCCAATGAACTATCAGCCAACCAATATCATCGACGTGGCGACTTCTTCTAACGACAAAAAACAGTGGGGGCTGTACACCGCCGACCATGTCGTGGCGAAGCTGTCCGAGAAAGCCAAACTGTTTGAAAAGTACGGCATGGACGCAGTCGACATGGAAACGGACGCCGTGGCAGAAGTCTGTCAGGACTGCGGCGTCGAGCTGCGCTGCGTTCGCATTATTTCCGACGATGCCAAAGAGGAGCTTCCGCCGGACGTCGAGAACATTCTCAACCAGAATTCCGGCGCGGAACAGTGGGGCGCGGCGCTGGGAGCGCTGTTCAGAAAACCATCCCGCGCAATGGACTTGATTAAGCTCAAAAAAGTCTCCGTTCAAGCGGCGCAAACCCTGGCAGAACATCTGATCAAAACGCTGGAAGAAGAACGATAAGAAGGTTTTTCCGACACGTTAGTGTTTGAGAAGCCGCTAGCTATTAGCCACTAGCTATTAGCTTGGGTATTTGAAACGCTAAGCTGATATCTTTTAAAGCCAGACGCTAACATCAAAAGCTAGGAGCTAATAGCTAGAAGCTAAAAGCTGTTTCACAACAAAACGCCTGATTTTTCTGGATGCGTCATAAAAAAACAGAGACGACGGTCTGAACGCTTGAATAAGCGGGACTCGTCGTCTCTGTTCGCAGGTTTAACCTGAACTCTGGAGCCGTTAAGATTAACGGTTCATCAATTCGATAACCATCTCGATTTCGACCGGGAGAGCGACTTCTTCGTAGGTCGGGTAGGACAGAATCGTGATGGACATGTTGGCGGGATCAACGGAGAACCAGGAAACGTTGCCAGCGCCGTTGTCGGTCAGGAGCTGCTTGTACATTTCCAGAATCTTTTCGTTGCCGTGAATGGTAATGACGTCGCCGGGACGAAGCAGCGTGGAGGCGATGTCGTTTTTGCGGCCGTTGATGGAGAAATGTCCGTGTCCGATGCCCTGACGAGCCTGCGGACGAGTGCGGGTAAAGCCCGCGCGGCGGACGACATTGTCAAAACGGCGTTCGCAAAGGATAAGGAGGTTTTCACCCGTGTTGCCCTTCTGGCGCTTTGCTTTGTCGAAGAATTTACGAATCTGGCGTTCGCCCAATCCGTAGAAGTACTTAATCTTTTGTTTTTCTGCCAAAGACTGACCGTAAACAGACTTGCGTCCGCGAGGACGAGCCATGCCGGGAGCCTGGGGACGGCGGCCAAATGCTTTTACTGCGCCGCTGTTTTCGAAAATCTGAGCGTTCAATCGACGGTTAATACGCGCCTTGGGACCATTGTAACGGGCCATGGAAATCTCCTAAATTTAAGTAATGTATTGTGGTAATGACGTCGCGGCAGCCGACCTTGAAACGTCAATTTCAACTGGGCTGGCGATCGGATTCCGACACGGAATCATTGTGAATGGTTTAATATAATACTTTCTTGGAGTTTGTAAAGGGGGGAGAGCAGGAAAAAAAGCACATTCGCTTATAAATCTCTGTTTACCCCTACTTGAAACAATCGTGTTTTATGGTATATTATTAGAGTCTTTAAAAGTCATTTGGAGGATAAGCGAA
>JAZRTH010000343.1:0-5210 GCA_045651945.1 Thermoguttaceae bacterium | reverse complement strand
GCCTTTCATTTCTTTGCGTGAGATTTTCTTTTGCGGGCGAGACGCCCGCGAACCGGGCTGAACAGAGATTTTCCGTTACAATAACAAAGGCGCCCGAGACAGGCGCCATCCAGGGAAGTTTTTTGGCTGCGTCAATTTGGTATGCAACGTCAAGCAAAGCGTAACTTCGTTCGCTTCGCTCTCTCCGTTACCGCCTTTCATTTCTTGCTTTCTTCGCGAACGCCCTCCGCACCTCCGCGTCTCCGCGTGAGATTTTCTGTTCGCTACGCTCACACCCACGGGTTTACACCCGTGGCTCGCCTAAGCGTAATTTCGCTTGCTTCATTACCGCCTTTCATTTCTTGGCGTGAGGTTTCCTTCGGTATTTATATACAAAAACAGGGAATAGAGTTTGACCTCTATTCCCTGTTTACTTAATACCGAAATCTTATTTCAGATATTCAACCCAGATGTTGCGGTACTGGACGTGGTTTCCGTGTCCCTGGCAGTAGATGCCGCGGGCTTCGCCCTGCTGGGGTTCGCCTTTGCAGCCTGGCGTGTTGGACTTGAGTTCCAGGTCTTTGTAAATTTCCTGACCGTTCTGCTTGATTGTAACGCGAGCGTTTTCGACCTTCTTTCCGTCCGCCCATTTGGCTGGCGTGAAGTAAATGTCGTACGCTTGCCAGGTCAGCGGAGGACGGCAGGCGTTAAACGCAGGCGCGGCTGCCTGATAAATGCCGCCGCATTCGTTGTTGAGTCCCTTTAAGCCAAAGCTGTCCAGAACCTGGCATTCGTACGCTTCGGCGATGTAAACGCCGCTGTTGGAACGTCCCTGACCGCGATCGTTCGGACGGAACGTGGTGAGGAATTCAATGTGCAGATGATACGGCGTATCCGGTTCAAAGGTATTGGTGAAGAATTCCGCCCAAACCGTTCCGTCTTCTTCGTTGAGCTTGTATCCGTCTTTCAGATTGACGGTTTTGCCGTCAAAGAGAACCGTTGCGCCTTCGGGGGCTTTGGCTCCCAAAGCCGGGTTGGGACGATCGACTTTGTAAGCCGTGCGAATTCCGCCCTGGGGATCGACGAAGTCAATCGTCTTTTTCTCGACGTCCAAAATCGCCTTGGAACCGACGTTCTTTTCCGGAAGCGGAAGAATTGCGTCGCCCTGAGCCAGAATCTGGAACGAGGTGCACGGGGCTGTTACAACTTTACCCTCGCGAGATCCGGAATAGAACACCTTGACGCGTTTGGCAATCCAGCCTTCTCCGGGAAAACCGCCGGGATAGCCGACGAAATCGAACTTGCCTTTACCCAGTGCGATAACCTGAACGGCGAATCGCATGTCGCCCTTCTGATACAGGTATTCACCCTGCGCCTGATAATCAATCCAGTCTTCAGCGCTTTGCTCTTCAATCTGCTTTAGACTGGTGTATTCCTGAGCGTTTACAGCCGCAAAAGCGAACATCGCTACGGCAAACGCAATCGCAAAACAAAATCGTTTCATAAATAAGTCCTTTCATTGAATAGGGGGTTAATAGGGAGTAGGGAATAGGGAATAGGGAGTAGGGAATAGGGAATAGGGAATAGGGAGTAGGGAATAGGGAGTAGGGAGTAGGGAGTAGGGAGTAGGGAGTAGGGAGTAGGGAATAGTTTGCGCTTCGCGCATTCCTATGCACTAATCACTATGCACTATGCACTAAGCACTATGCACTAAGCACTATGCACTATGCACTAAGCACTATGCACTAATCACTATGCACTACGTCTATTTCTTCTCCTCTTTCTTCTCACGTAATTTTCTGTAGTTGATTCCCATGATCGACAGGTCGCCGTCGTGCTTTTTGGATGTAACAGACGAGCATTTCTGCGGTTTGAAAACGACAGACGTCTGACCGGCGCGAATAACCGTTGTGAATCCGTTGTCAAACGTGAATCGAACGTCTTCTTTCGCCGGGACGGAAAGCGCGATCTGATCTGTCAGGACGGGAGATTCAAAAGTCCAAACGACAGCGCCGTCTTTCGTTTCAGGGGTCATGTCAGCGTTGAGCGCGCGATAGGGGTCGTCCGCTCCCTGAATGACAAATTCTTTCTTCTTGCCGTGTTTGCGCGGAGTTTGAGATTTGAGCCACGCGTCAAAGTTGTCGGCGTTAAGCTGGTCGGAGGCGTCGCGCTTGGCTTGCTGATACGCCGCGATTTTTTTGTCTTCTTCAGTCCAGTTGTTGGCTTCTTCATACGTACCGCAGAACGGAACGAGAAGGTCAATCCAGGCGTTGATCTTGTCCTTTTCTTCCTGTGACAGCTGAACGCCGTTATGAGGAAATTCGCCGTCTAACTGATGCGAAAGCTTGCTCTTAACAGATCCGGCATGATACGGTTTGAGCATCGGCGGGGCTTCCTGAACGCAAAGCCAGTCGTTGACAGCCGTCTGTCGACCGCGATAGAATCTGTCGTCGGCCTTGACGTCGCCGGGAATAAATCCGGAGGTGAGATTGACGTACGAACGAGTCCAGATTCGTTTAGCAACCCGGTCTTCAACAGGCGCAGCTTTCAAACTGAACGGACGCTGACCTTCAGCGGGAACGGTTACGCTGCGCTGTTCCCAAAGGCTGACGTCTATTCCCTGCCCGCCGCCGATGGGATTGGAACCGTGTAACGCAATGACGTTCTTCCCCGGCTTGAGAGGATTGACGTTGAGTTCTATTAGTCGATATTTTGTCAGGAATTCTTTGGACTGATAAACCAGCTGACCGTTGATGTACATTTCAACATCGTCGTCAAAAATAAGCCGGGCGTAAAGCGGGCTGGGCTTATAGTCGTCAGGCAAGTCAAGCTGAGTTGTCGTCCAGACGTCTTGATCCAGATTGGAATCCCAGCCGGGATTGTGCTTTTCCAGGAACGGAATGTTGCCAATCCCCAATTTTGTATCGGTTCCGTCTGGCAGCGGAAAGACAGCGTTCCAGCCATCAGCCGGTTTTTTGGTTGACGCCGACCAAACCGCGTCCGGATTGGTTAAGCAGGTTAATCCGAGCTGTTGAGGAGAATTTATATTTCGATAAAATCGAACGTCTTCCCGAGACGGAGAAACGTTTTCGTTGTCATGGCATTTTGTGCAGTGTTTATCCAGAATCGGCTGGATTTCCTGCTGGAATGAGAATCCGCGCGGCTCTCCGTAGAACGGGGTCAAGTCCTGCGGACCGTTTCTCATCGCCTTTGTAATTCCGCCGGCGATGTTGGTTCTGGTCTGACTTTTATCTTCGTGACATCCGACGCAGGAGAATCGTTCTCCGGGCTGAAGAGCGCTCCAGGAGCGCATCGTCTGAATGACGCGCCCATTGACGTCAATAACCTGGAAATAAACCGGCGTCAGGGGCGGGACGCGGAAACAGCACGAGCCGTCGTCGTAGATGGTCGCTTCTCCCAAAATCTTTTTGACGTCCCAGCAACCGCCGCCAATCGATACCGGGCAGGACGACAGCGCCCCGCCGCCGGGTCCGTGGTTGCCGTTGCGTCCGATGGAATTAGTGCGGAATTCCAGAGCAATTACGCGCAGCGATCGAACCTGGCTTTTATCGACGCCTTCCAGACCGGGGCCGATAAAGACGTTTTGAAGGTAGTACGTCGAATAGTCCAGAGTCGGGTCTGTGGGCGACGTCCGTTCAAAGAGCAGTTCTTTGGGTTTGATCTGAACCGCCTGAACGCTGGAACGATTGCCGTCACATGGAACGAGCAGTTCCCGATTCCCGTCGAAGTCCATATAATAAAGTCCGTACGGATCGCTGTCGTCCTGTTCTATAACGCCTACGTTGGGACGGTAAGAAACCAGACAGTCGTTTTCCGACAGCGGATACGGATAGCAGAACTGATCTCCCTCCTGACCGTAATGGTCAACGTGAACGGCTTCCGTGTCTCGATAGGGAGCGACCAGCTGAGCGCCGGAATTCTCTTCCGTGCCCATGCGGGGGTCGAGAACGCCCAGCTTGCCGCGCTGGCGGGAATGGTGCCCGGAGAAGATGCACAGAACCTTGCTGGAGCCGGGAATGCCGCGGGCGTGAAGAATCGACGTCGGGAACCAGCTGTTGTTGCCGTAGAACGCCGTCTGACCTGTGCCTTCAAGCCCCATCTGGAACAGACCTTGCGGGTAAATCTGACCGCGGTCGTTGTAATCCCAGCGGGTGTAAAGAATCTGACCTTTTTCCGTCAGCGTCGGGTAGTTGTCGTGAACCTGATCGACGGTAACGCGGCGCAGGTATTTGCCGTCTTCTGCGATTCGATGAAGGTTGGAAACCTCCGTATACCAGCAGTCGACAATCTGAACGCAGCGGGTGGAATTGAAAATGATGTCGCCGTTGGGCAGACAGCACGGTTCGTAGTCCGCGTAGCCCAAACCGAAGGTGAGCTGAGTTATTTCTTTCGTTTCGACGTCCATTTTATACAGATGGTAGTCGTCCAGCAGGTCGGATTTCTTCATGGCAAAGACGATGTAGTCGCCCTTGAACGAGACGTCCGGGTCGCGAATGACGCCGTGAGGGCAATCCAGCAAAAGCGTCTCTTTTATTTCGCCGTCTTCTGTAAATTCCAGCATCCACAGCTGCGAGCCGGGGCGGAAATGGCGTTCCGAGTTGGCGTCGGACAGCCCTTCCGTATAGGCGTAATGGGAACCGTGAAGGTTCTGACGTTTTATGAAAACGAATCGGGCGTTTTCGTCGTGAAGGAACGAAAGCCGTTCAGCGCGTCTGGCGGCGCAGGCTTTTATAAACACAGCGCGCCAGCCGGGATCGGCGCCGGGTTTGTCCGACAGAGCGTCGAATTCCGCCTTGAACGCGCGCCCGCCGTCGTCGAGGTCAGAAAAGATTTCCGTCAAAACGGCGTTCTCTTTAATCGAGTCGTCTTTAGAGGTAAACAACACTTTGTACTGCGACGCCTGCTGAGCAATCCAGTCGTTGACGACCGCTTGAGAAACCGCCGGTTCTTCGCCTTGCGTCTGCAGCGCGAAAGCAAAAACGCTTGTCAGGGCAAGCAGGATAGTTGTCATTATCCATGTTTGACGTTTTGAGGGCATTGATGCAACTCCTTTTTTAGAGAATTCAGGCAGGGAATTGAGCGATTTACTCAATTATATTTATTGATTTTACAAGAATCGCAACTCGATTGCAATAGGGGGGAAAGAAAAAAATAATTTTGGGCGGCGAGGCGCCGCTCCCAGTCCGCGCTACCGCGCGAAACGTATTGAA
>JAZRTH010000342.1:0-4903 GCA_045651945.1 Thermoguttaceae bacterium | reverse complement strand
GATTCGGACGGATCGACAACGCCTGCAAAATCCAGATTCAATTCATCTTCCAGCGCGCGAATTTTCTGTCCGTGAAAAGTTCCAAGTTTACCGGCGCCGATTACAACAATACGAATGGGGTTACTCATGGTTCTATTTTATTCCTGGCGGCGTGTGACGCTTAGAAGCAGTTTTTCCAACAATTGAGAGTTCAGCGCATGGCCGCTTCCGACGCCATGAAACCGTCCTATCCATTCGATTCCTCCGAGATACAAATCCCCGGTGAAATCAAGTACTTTATGTCTGGCGCACTCGTTAGGAAACCGGAGTTGATTATCCAGTACGCCATTTCCCGTAAAAACGAGACAATTTTGCGTTGTAACGCGCTGGCATAGACCGGCAGACTGTAGCGCTTTGGCTTCCTCCTGAGTTGCAAACGTTCTGGCGGGAGCAATTTCCTTTTGAAGAACTTCCGGAATAAACTCCGCGCTGAACTCCTGCTTGCCAATATCCGGACAATGCGGATAATTCAGTTCATAACGAATCGTTGACGTCAAATCCTCCGGTTTTGGCGGTTCGACTTCCAGATAAGATTTGTCCGTCCCGACGCGAATGGACTGCGTAACGCGCTTTTGAATTCTATCTCCCGGCTGGTCAACGGTTCCGACGCTGTTTATAGCGTTGACGTACGCCAAGGCGGAACCGTCTAAAGCAGGAAGCTCTTGTGCGTTGACTCGAACGCAGCAGTTGGTTATTCCCGTTGCAAACAGAGCAGCCATGATATGTTCGACCATGTCGACCTGAACAATCGTCTGACCGTCTTTTTGAATCCCCAACGACGTTCGACGTTCTACTGTCATCCGGTTTTCCAGCTTCGCCGGTATCGGCGGGGCAGAAGGAATGTCGTCTCGAATAAAGACGATTCCTGTATCCGGGTCGGCTGGATTGAGCGTTACAACAACGTCGTTGCAGCGCCAGAATCCAAATCCTTCCAGACTAACCGGTTTTCTTAACGTTTTTTGCATTGGGGCGGGAAATTGGGAAGAAAGCAGATTCTCCCCTGTCATTTCTATCGATTGGTTGTTGTTCGAGCGGTGTTGGACTGCTGAGCGCCGGAATTAAGGCGGGTCAGAATCTGGTCGGTAACGTTGATGCCGCCGTCAAACCAGATAACCTGTCGAGCGACAACTTCACGAACGGTAAGCTCTTGAGCGGGAACTTGCGGATTGTACATCTGGAATTCATCGGCGGTGTTAACCTGAATTACGCAAGTGGCGCCAATTTGCTTGGCGTAAAATGCAGCGTGCTGTTTGATGTATTTGTAGGCGTCCTGGAAAATTTTGGCAGCCTGTTCGTCGTACTGCTTGCTCAAAAGACCGTTATCCGTTTTAATGTCCTGTTCTTTACGGATGAGCTGATTTTCCAATTGCTGATATTCCTGTTCGCCGCGTTTCATGGTTTTGAGAACCTGAGCCTGCTTTTGAAGCTCTTCAGCGCGGGCTTTGATTGCTTCCAGCTTGGGCTTAAACTGATTGTCCAACTCGGTTTTACGAGCGGAAACGTATTTCCATTCGTTCATGATTTTATTGACGTCGACAACGGCAACGGACGAACGAACTGGAGCAGGGGCGGTTGCAGCGTTTTGAGCAATGCCAGTAAGAGCTAACGCTACTCCAACAGCAAGAACCAGAAGACTGGTAACTACGATTTTTTTCACTTTAATCTCTCCTTGTTAGTCAAGCGTCAAATTTGACTTGACAAAATGGGTGATATAACTGAATTGAATTACATAAGAAACAGGGGTCTGTTTTGACAGTCAGATCCTATTCTCGTCAGATTTTTTGAGAACGTCTGGCAGAACCCGTTTCGAAATTTTTCTCCTGTGGGCGTATTTTGCAATATTTTCCCATTTGAGTAAATAGCAATTTTATCTCTTTTCCAAAAAATCTCGAAATTTTTGATAACTTTACAGATTTTCAAGCCGAGGAAATGAAAAATATCGGATTCGTCTTGACGTAATTATATGTTTTATGTATAATCGGATAATAGTTTAAACAGGGAAATTTAAGCGAAACGGAGGATTGCGTCATTTACAGAAACGGCCTTCTTTTCCAGATTTTAATAATCGACTATAGTCAGTACATATATGAAATACGCCCAAATTGGTCCCATATCGTCCTATTTGCCATCGACGGTTTTAACCAACGACCAGCTCAGAGAACAGTATCCTCAATGGAACATAGACGCTATTGAGGAAAAAACCGGCATTTACGCTCGTCACATTGCAGGAAAAGACGAATTTGTTTCCGATATGGCTGT
Organism: Thermoguttaceae bacterium; assembly: GCA_045651945.1. Classification (GTDB taxonomy): domain Bacteria; phylum Planctomycetota; class Planctomycetia; order Pirellulales; family Thermoguttaceae; genus RUG11551. The sequence goes on along the minus strand of JAZRTH010000342.1, from coordinate 2,605 downwards.
CGCGTGCGCGGAAAAACTGTTTTCGGAGCATAACATAGACAAAAACAGCATAGATTATCTTCTGCTGTGCACTCAAACTCCAGACTACAATCTTCCGACAACCGCATGCATTGTTCAGGACAGATTAGGATTGCCCAAAAGCATCGGAGCGCTCGATTTTAATCTCGGCTGCTCAGGTTACGTAGCTGGGTTGTCGTTGGCGCAGGGGCTGATTGCCGCTGGAATTGCCACTCGAATTCTGCTCATTACGGCGGAATGTTATACAAAATACATCGACGACGAAGACCGCTCTTTGAGAACGATTTTCGGCGACGGCGCAGCGGCTACGCTGATTGAATCCGGCGATGAACAATCCATTGGTCCGTTCGTTTTCAGCTGCGACGGAAGCGGCGCCGACCTGCTTGTCGCTCTTGATTCCGGCGCGCGGCGAGGAGGGCAGTGCCTCAAACCGCGTGGTCGAAAACGCTGGAAAAGCCAGCTGTTTATGAACGGTCCGGAACTGATAGTCTTTGCTGCAGACAGCATTCCAAATCTGACTCGAGAGTTGTTGGCAAAATCAGGAATTTCATCAGAAGAGATAGACTACTATCTGCTTCATCAGGCAACGCTGAAAATGATTGATGAAGTTTCATTTTTGATGTCCTGGCCCAAGGAGAAAGTTCCTCTCTATATGCGCGACATTGGAAATACGGTTTCCTGTACAATTCCGCTGTTAATTGAACACATGCGAAACGTCGGAACCATGACGCCTGGAAAACAAAGTTTGCTGGTTGGATTTGGCGTTGGTCTTTCCGCTTCAATGTGCGTTTGGAAAGAAACGTTTTGTCAGAAGTAAAAGTTGGTTTGATTCATTTTGGACAGACGTTATAATCTGTCTTCAGAATACTTTTAAATCAATAAGATGAATATCGGCATTCTCGCTCGAAGAACGCTGTGTGACAGCATCCTGTTTACCTCGGAGATATTCGGGGGGCTTCTTGTTGTTGGGCTTCCCTCGCTGGTATTGCAGCGTTTGCTGGTTTACGGCATCCCGTATACGTTTATCCCTCATCTGATTTTTTATATTTTCCCTGAGTGTCTTCAGATGCTTTTACCGCTGTCTTTGATGGGCGGCGTGATAATAACGTTTGCTCGAATGGGGGGAGAAAATGAAATCATGATTCTCAAGGCGTCTGGAATTCAGCCGACGCGTTTGATATATCCGCTTCTGGTTATGACTTTGATACTGAGTTTTGGAGCGTGGTATGTAAACGACATCTCCGCTATTTGTCGTGAACGGGGCATCCGAAACGTGCTGCTCAATGGCGCGGAAGACATTGTTAAAGGCATGCTCAAATCAAGCGGGGAAATCAATACGAGAAAGTTGAGAATCAAAGTGAACTCCGTTGAAAAAGACGGATATCTTCGGGGCGTATCCATTCATTATATGTCGTCTCCAACGTCTACACCAATAGACATAGAAGCCGAAACGGCGAGAATTCAAACCGATAAAACCCGGCGAGAATTCATTATTGAACTGTCAAAATGCATGTTCCGAAACGGAAAAACAACAGGAACGTCCTACAGCAACGAGCTGTATCCGATTCCAATTGACGCTTTTTTGGCGGGAGACGCCGCATCCAACATTACAAACGCGCCGATGCTGCAAATGATTAAAGAATTTGCTATTCTGGACAATAACATTAAAAACGCTCAAGAGAATATTGCTGGCGACACCGCTGTGATTCTCTTAACGGGAGAGTATGGCCTTTATAATTCAGACATCATGAAAAGCAATCGCGCCAATCTTAGAGACTATTCCAATACTCGCCAAAAGGCCGTTATCGAACCATATCGACGTTTTACGATGGGATTTGCCTGTTTCAGCCTGATTATCTTTTGCGCGCCGCTTGCCATTTACTTTAACAAAGTAAATATATATTACAATGTTTTCCTTTGCGCCGCTCCCACGGTAGCGCTTTTTGCAATTCTGTTTGTTATGGGGCTTAACCTCGGAAAGCAGGGAATAACGCCGCCCTGGATGATTTGTCTTGCCGACGTTGTCCCATTTGTAATTGGCATGTTCCTAATGCGATACGTAGCCAATAAATAGGCGTTCAAACGCCAGATTAACGCAATGGCGTTTTGAAAGAATCGGAGCGGTTATTACCGCTCCTGTTTTTTTGACGTTTCAATTGCTTTTTGAACCAGATTGGCAAACTCTTTTCTCTGCTCGTCGTTGCCAATCGAATCTTTAATCAGTTCAGAAACCGTGTCAAACGTTCCCGTTCCGCAATACTCGCTTTTTTGCAGTATCTGAGCAAACAGGGCGGCTGCAGCGGCGAATTTAAAATCCGGGTCAAGAGCGGTTTGATCCAGACTTGAATCGGATTGAGCGTATGTATTGAACGTTTTGCTGCACGCTGTTTCGCTTTGAGGGGCTATGTACAAAACTTCAATAGAAAACCACAGCGGCTGAGCGTCTTCCGCTGCCGGGGAAGCTTCCGCGCCGGACGGGGCAGCCAAGGCGAGTTCATATAAAGCAACAACTTCGGAATTCGCGGCAATATCTGTCGGTTGAGCAGGCTGACTGGACGTCGAATCCCCGGTTGAGAGCAGTTTCTCG
>JAZRTH010000341.1:0-3610 GCA_045651945.1 Thermoguttaceae bacterium | reverse complement strand
GTTCCGAGGTTTGCCGTTCCGCCTTTAATTTTGAGCGACGATCCAGCTAAGGATTTAACGCTGTTTGTCGTTAAAATGGAATCGTCGCCGGAAAGATCGTAAGCGGAAGCGTTGTTACCCAAAAGAAGCATTTTATAAGTCGCTTCTCCGCCGGTCTGTATAACGTTGCAGACGCCGGTGGTAGTAGTTTCGTTTCTGCAGCCAATAGCGAACCAGGTGGAGTCAACCTTGAAGGTTCCGCCTTTGATTTCTACCAAAGAACCAGCTGCATTTGCCGCCCAGCCGATACCGGAATAACCGCCGCGGGCATAGACGGTCGCATTATCTTCGATTACAACGTGGGATTTTGCGGTCATTGCCACCCAGAATTCACTGCTGCTGAAATAGCTGTTGTCGCTGAAGGTCATCTCCAGATTGTAAGTATTGTCTCCAAGCAATCCCACAACATGGGCGCTGTTATCGTCGTTGGAACCGCCCCACATGTTGCCAGAGACGTATACATAGGCGTTGTCCGTCATGGTAAACGACGCGTAACCCGCTCCTTTGTGATCTTTGTCGTTATTGCCCTGGAATACTCTGAATTGAGCGGCGTCAAGCCGTGAATCTCCCGACATTGTAACGTTTGCTGCAACGTTATCGCCATTGGCGAGGTTGTAGGCTAAATGGAACGTACTGCCATCAACTTTCAAAGAGCCGTTGTTCGCAATAGTCAGTTCGGCGTTTCCTTCATAGCCAAGGAAGAAGTCTTTTGTAACAACAGAACCGCCATTGACTTCAAAAATCCCGAGCGTGTTTTTCTTCTGGGCAATTTCCGCATTTCCGTTAATGGTCGTTGTACCAGCGTTGTTGATGTACTTGGACGTGTACGCTTCGGGGTTGTTCTGGTTGGAAGCGGCGTCGTCGCCAACGATCAAGCGTTTAATAATGACTTCGCCGCCGTTATTGGTTGTAACGCTGTTGAGCTTCATTGCCAAACCGTTTCCGCTAAAGCTGACTTTACCGTCGTTGATAACGACGTCCTGATAGCTTTTGAACCATCCGCTGGTCGTTACGACCTCGCCGCCGTTGACTTCCATATAGCCGGCGTTGTCCATGAGAAGTCGGTCGCCGCCGGTAAAATCAACAGCGCCTTCGTTGACAATTATGCTGCCGTAATAATTGGTTCCCTTCATGTACGAGGTTCCGTCGTTGAACGTAAACGCTGTTCCGGCAGGCATGTCGCCGTTGAACGTATTCTCTCCGCCCATAACGATTGTTTTGCCGGTAATGTCGCTCATTGTATTTGTACCGTCGAGAACGTACCCGGTTGGATTGCTGGCGTCGCCTTCCCAGTTGGCGGAATCGGTCATGGAACCGCCCGCGCCTGGAATCCAGGTTTTAACGCCTGTTGGGGCTTCGGTTCCGTAACTGGCGACAACCGCTTTGGATTCGCCCATCTGGAGAACAGAAGTCTGCCAGCCCTCCGGCGCCGTCGTGCTTCCAGCAACCGCAGCGGCAGTTGCCTCGTTGGCAAACAGACCAACAAGCAGCTGGTCGCCCTCCGTATACGAGACGTTGTCAGATCCTTTCACGTTAATCGTTCCTCCGGTTCCGGTGAACGTACCGTCTGTCGAGGTAATCAAACCGTAAGGCGTAAGATTGATCGCCCCGCCTGCAAGATTGATCGTTCCGTCAAAGTTTAATGACGTAACGTTTACCGAGCCGCCGTTGACGTTTAATATCGTATTAGCAGCGAGATTAATTGTTTCAGCTTCAAAAGTTGCCGAGCCGTTGACAGTGGTAGCGGATGTCGCGCCAGAGTTTGTTGTAAAAGTTGTTGTCGTAAACTTGCTGTTTCCGTTAAGAGTAATTTCCGCAGCGTAGGATTTTCCGTCGATAAGGCTGGTCGCGGCGCCCTTTCCAACTTGAACTTCGTTCGCAATAGCAACAGACGCGTTGTCGTTGAGGGTTAACGAACCGTACGCAGCGCCGCCGACGTTATTCCCAAAGAAAATCATATTATTGGTTGCCGTTATATTGGAAGAACCGCCCATCGTAACGACGTTGACGACGTTGTCGCCAGAGGCGTAATTGAACGCCATGTTGAGATTCTCCACTTTGATCTGGGATGTATCAGACATGGTCAGATTCGTATTGCCGTGCTGGCTCAGACGCAGGTCTTTCGCCTGAAGATAGCCGTCGTTCGTCATGTTAATGTCAACGGTTTTGCCTTTCTGGTCTGTCGCATAAAGCTGACCTCCGTTGGCGATGAACTGCCCGCCGGAAATATTGACAGTTGCGTCTGAATGATAGGAGAAATAGGTTGTTCCAGAAACGGTAACCGTTCCGCCGGAGAGATTGAAAACCGCCCCGCCAGCGTCGCCGGCGTTGATGTCGCCAATTTTCAATGCGGCTTTGAAAGCGACGTTGGCGTTGTCGTTAACGTCCATTCTGCCGTTTCTGTCCAACGCGCAGTCGCTGGTAACCGTAAGACTGGCGTTGTTGTTCAGGGTTAAAGATGATTTATTGTCCAACTTTAGCGTTTTGCTAAGAGTGATATTGGCATTGTCATTAAGGCTTACAGTTGCTTGATTGGCGACATTTACAGCTTCGCTTGCCGTAATTTTTGCATTGTCATAAAGGTTGACCTGCGGCGCATCTCTGCTGATGGAGATAGCTTTAGCCGAGATTGAAGAACTGCCGCGCATGTTGACGGTCGTGCCCTCTCCCCAGAAATTCAAATTGGTAGAGCTGACGGTAAGCTTGCCTTTGCCGCTCATTTCCAGCCGGGAGCCGTCTGCTGTGTACGGCGCTGCATCGTCCCAGCCCAAACCGGAATTGGTTCCGCCGCGGGCTGTTACAGTAGCATTATCTGAAATCTCAATGTATGTCCTGGCGGTCATTGCCGTCCACCATTCATTGCAGGAAAACGTACTGTTTCCCCCATAATATTGGTAGATGAGATAATCCTTTCCGCTTTGATCGTAAGACTGACCGGTGTTGTTATTCCCGCCCCAGAAATTATTTGTAACATAAACGTTGGCGGTGTCTTGCAGCCTCATCGTAAACGTTGCAGTGGCGCCGTTGGGAAGATTTTTCAACGGGACAAAACCTTTCGAGAAGGTGGTTGCAGTTGCGCCGTTAAACGTAATGTCAATATCCTGACCGTTAGCGCCGGGATAGAAGTCGTTAGAAACCGTAATCGTTTTACCGGTAATGAACCCGGGATTGCCTGCCGTGGTCGGCGCGCCGTTGTCCCAGTTGTCCGCATTGAGCAGGTCAGTAACGGAAGCCGGGGCGGTATCGCTCCAGAGTGTGTCCGCCAGAGCGGCGCCATTCAAGGCGAAAACTGTAAACAAAGCTAAAACGAGCGCTGTTGCAAGCGCAAAAGGTTTGCTGGATGGAAAACGATCCATTATGAAACTCCTTATTGGATATATCTGGGTAAAGTATTTAAATATTATACTATTGTATATTATACACCAGAATTTTGAATCTAGAAGGCAAAGAGCGAGATTTTTTAAGAAATTTTAGGGAAAGAAGATTAAGATAGATAAGATGGGTGATATGGAGTGTTTTCGGAGTGCGGGAGCAAAGCTCCCGCTTTCGTACTTGACGGCTTGCCGTCAAG
>JAZRTH010000340.1:0-1407 GCA_045651945.1 Thermoguttaceae bacterium | reverse complement strand
AAAGCGCCGAATCTCATGCTTTCAACTATTTTGACCGGGTCTGCGCTTTGAGATGTAACAATTATGGCAGCGTTGGGATTGACCTGTTTGGCAAACGATATAATATCGCTTTGCTGATCCGAACTGATTCCATCGACGCTTAAAATGACAACCTGCGGCGGAGCCTGTTCGATGACGTTTTTGACATTTTCCTGTGCGCTAACGGTTGCAAAGGCGACATCTTCGTTGGCTAAAACGTGGGTAATCGTCAGGACTTCATTTTCTTCCGACTCGACAATTAAAATCAGCGGAAGCGATTTACGTCTACTCATTTTCTTCCTCCTGATTAAAAACTGAATCATTTAACGCAGCGGTCTGATATAATGCAGTATTCTCTGTTTCGGAAAACGCTAAACCAGAGCGTCTTCTTATCTGAATATTCTGAGGCAGCGCGTTAAGAAAACGTTCCGCAATTTTACATGTAACGCTTACCGTCCCGTCTTCGTTGAACTGGCGCGACTCGATAGCGCTGTGTTCGGACAAAAACGAGAGAAATTTTCCGTTTCCGCTGGAAAACTGGAGTTCGACGTCGGCGTAATTTTGGCTTAACGCCTCGACAACCTTTTCTGCCAGACGGTCCAGCCCGATTTTTTTGCCGGCGCTGATAAAAATGGCGTTGGGAAACGCCTGTTTGAGACGACGGTATCTGCCGATTCCGGAGATGTCGCCCTCTTGAAGTTTCTCTTCCAGGCTTTGGGCTAATGTCTCGTTTCCGGCTTCGTCCCATGGGGCGAACAGGTCAGCTTTGTTGATAACAAGCAGAGTCTGCTTTTCGTCAACTCCCAAATCTCGCAAGACCTCGCTTGCCGCTTCGATCTGGGAGAAGACGTCTGGATTGGAACCGTCGGCAACGTGTAGCAGCAAGTCCGCGCGGACGGCTTCCTCCAGCGTAGCGCGGAAACTGGCGATGAGATGGTGCGGCAGGTCGCGAACGAATCCGACGGTGTCGCTGACCAGGACACAGCCCCAGGACGGGATTTCCCAGCGGCGGGTGCGGGTGTCGAGCGTCGCGAAGAGCTGGTCTTTAACGTAAACGTCTGAATGAGTCAGAGCGTTAATCAGCTCGCTTTTCCCGACGTTTGTGTATCCAACCAGCGAAATCGTATTGGAGGACGATCGGGCTGTTACTTCGCGCTGTTTGCGTTTATGGATGTCGTCCAGAGCGGATTTCAAATCGTTGATTCGCTTTTGAGCCAGACGCCGGTCGACTTCCAGCTGCTTTTCCCCGGGGCCTCGCAGACCGACGCCGCCTTTGGTTTGTCGGGAAAGGTGCGTCCACATTCGTTTTAAGCGCGGCATGGAGTATTCCAGCTGCGCCAGTTCGACCGCCAGTTTGGCTTCGTACGTTTGAGCGCGAAAGGCGAAAAT
>JAZRTH010000339.1:0-1444 GCA_045651945.1 Thermoguttaceae bacterium | reverse complement strand
GACTCTCCAATCCCGTTCCGCATTGAGCAATCCGGCCAACGTCAACCGTCTTCCCGTCCAAGCGGGACGCCAGCAGCGGCGAGGCGGGAAACGAGAAAATCTGCGGAGCGGTCAGCCCCAGCGCGTCTTCCGGGAACGTCCTGCCCATCATGGCTCGATGAAGGTTGGGGTCTTCCGAAAAGCCGACGTTGCCCGTCTGAACCATCTTGACGGTAATCGCGTTGACGCCCCGAGCCAGCAAATACCGCGCCATGAGCCCACAGACAACCGTCTTGCCGACGCCGGTGTCAATGCCGCCGACAAGAATCGCTTTTCCGTTACGTGTACTTACGTTCATTTTTGAAATTCGAAAGTTTTAGAAGTCCCCAAGCCGGGATAAAAAGGCGTCGTCGTCGGAAATCTCCCGGCCGCGGGTTGTCAAATAGCCGCCGGTTATAACGGAGTCCAGCCCGGAAAGCATCAGCAGACCCTGGAAATCTTTCATTGTCGTTTCGCGCCCGGCGCAGAATTTAACCGACTTTGTCGGGTTGACAAGCCGGAACAGGGCGGCGGTTTTGGCGACGTCCGCAGGACGCATAATCGGCAGATCTTCCAGCGGGGAGCCTTTAATCGGCAGCAGAACGTTGAGGTTGATCCCGTCGACGTCCAGCTCCTTGAGCGCGAACGCCATGTCGACGCGGTCTTCCCACGTCTCGCCCAAGCCGATAATGCCGCCGGTGCAGTTGGTAATTCCATACTTCTTCATCAGGCGAATCGTCTCGATTTTCTCCTCGATGGTATGCGTCGTTGCGATCAGTTCCGAGTACCGCGCCGGGTTGGTCTGGATGTTCATGTTGTAACGCCACACGCCATGTTTCGCCAGCAGGGCGACGCACTCTTCCGACAGGATTCCCAGCGACGCGCAGACCTTCATGCCCGGCAGGGAATCGAGAATCAAATCAATGGCGTCGAGAACGCGCTGGAACTCGTCGTCCGGGGTCGTCCAGCCGCGCCCGCTGGTAACGTACCCGAACGTGCGAACGCCCTGATCGTAGACCTTCTTCGCCGCCTCCAGCGCCGTTTCCGGAGAGACCAGCGGGTACGTTTCGATCTGAGTTAAATGACGTCCGCTTTGAGCGCAGAACTTGCAGTCCTGACTGCACCGACCGGATCGGGCGTTGATTATGGAACACGCTGTAAACTCCGGCCCGAACTTTTTTCTGACCTTGTTCGCCAGGGAAATCAGGTCGAGCAAATCGTCCGCGCCGACCGACTGGGTCAGCTCGACGGCTTCGTCACGCGACAGCTCTTTGCCGTCCAGGACTTTATACGCATTTTCAATACTTGGATTTATCTTCATTTTTCGTCGTTTTCCTTTCGATTTCAAATTATCTATGTTCCGCTTATTATACCCTTATTAAAGTTTTTTGGAAAGGGGAGTATGAGGGGAAGAACCTTTTTTTCA
>JAZRTH010000338.1:0-2941 GCA_045651945.1 Thermoguttaceae bacterium | reverse complement strand
GAACGCTGTCGCGTCTGTTTAAAATCACATATTAGCCCGGCGGCCAGTCCATTGCACGACCGCCCAGAAGGTGGAAATGCAAATGCTCAACCGTCTGACCGCCGTCTGCGCCGCAGTTGTTGACGACGCGATAGCCGTTGGTCAGCCCCAGTTCAGCCGCCAGTTTCGGAATGACGGCAAAAATGTGCGACACCAAAAAGGCGTTGTCTGTGGTGATGTCGTTGGTAGACGGAACGCACATTTTGGGAATAATCAAAACGTGAACCGGCGCCTGCGGATTCACGTCGCGAAACGCCAGACACATTTCGTCTTCGTAGACGATGTCCGACGGGATCTCTCGCGTAATAATCTTTTCGAAAATGTTCATTTGTAGTTAAGTGGTAAGTAATTAGTGGTAAGTGGTCAGTAGTAAGTCAGAACCGCGCTAAACGAATCTGACTAACCTCTCCACTGTCTTGCAACTTGTAACTCACTGCTATATTATATACCATCGGCGCAATAATACCAGACCAGCAGAGCCGTTTTTCCCGATTTTTTTGGGAAAAAGACGTCAGAAACCGATTTGGCTCCCGGCGCTGCTAGATTGGGTAATATTGTCAATAAAAAAGCCCTCTTGCGAATGGGGGGGCAAGAAGGCGATGAATGGAAACGGGGGGAATTGAACCCCCGTCCCGCGACGAGTCCGCGGGCGCTTCTACGTATGTAGTCATTAATTTGAATCTTATTCCTCGGACGACCAACGACAGCCTTCCTTTGGAACCAGGCGGGAGCAAAATTTAGTAATCCGCGTGCCTGCCAGCGACGGAAAACGATCCGAAATTACAGCTTGCAGTCGGACGCCTTCGGCGAGCCTCCTCAGCAAGGGTTGCCTTTACTAGGCAGCCAAAGCCATGTTATTGTTGGCAATTGTGTGTTAGTCTGATTTTTACGAGGCCCTCAGACCAACCTCGATACGCGACGCACGTTTCATCTGCCCGGTCGAATCCAATTCGTTCCCATATCAGATGTGTTTGTATCGTTAAATACGTATGAACATTGTATCCTGTTCGTGAAATTTGTCAAGAAGGGAGAAAAAAGCGGCGAGGCGCGTTCAATATTTGGGGCATGAAATTATAAAAAAATAGAACGCAGAGATCGCAGACTACTCGCTGAATCCGCAGACGGGCTGGGAATGTGGCGACGACGCTAACTACGTTAGCTACGCCACGATTCCCGCCCGATTTTTTAATATTTTTAAAATAATATATTTAAAACGCAAGCGGACATCGTGTCATAGCCCGAGAATCGGGCGTAGATGACACATGTTCGCTTGCTTCTGCGTTGTCTGCGAGGAGTCTGCGCACTCTGCGTTCAAAAAAACTACTCAAAATTGATCTACTGTCTATCCCCAATCCCCTTTTTTTTATTCCAATTCCCCGCGTTCGCCAAAACCGTTTCCCAATCGGGAACGCCGCTGACGGCGTCGGCGGCTTGGACGTTGCAGGCGCCGGTTGCGACGGCGGCGTTGAGAGCGTCTTCGGGCGAAAGGTCTTTGAGCAGCGAGGCGAGGAATCCGGCGACGGTTGCGTCGCCTGACCCCGTCGTTCCGACAACCGGGACGTCATAACAGGGAGAATACAGGTCGATTCCGCGCCAGCTCGACCAGTCAAACGCTGTCCATTTGCTGCGGGTCTGCAGAGCCGATAAATCGTCCGACGCATGGACGTACAAGCCCTGATCGCCCAGTTTCATGACGACGATTTTCGCGCCCCAGTCCGTCAGTCGGGCGGAAACGGCGCGGATTTCCTCCAAACTGGACGCGGCAGCCGGGTTGATGCATTTCTCGCAAAGCTGATCGTACCGCGGTTTGTCGGTCATGAGCAGAATCTCGTCAAAAGACGGCAGGAAAACGTCAACGGTCGGCAAGACAGTTTTCAGCCACGCGATCCAGTCCACCCGTCCGGACTCGCCCAGCGGGTCGGGGTTCGCCATGTCCAGCGACGTCAGCAGCCCCTGATTTTGAATCTCCCTGAATTTCTCCGCCAGCCCTGCTCCGCCGTCTGAGTAAATGCCGCGCATTAACGGCGGGTACCCAAAATGGAGAATTCGCCCTGCGGCGATTTGCTGCGTATTGAGTTCGTCTGCCGTAAAGACGTCGTTGACGCCCGGACAGTGCAGAAACGCCCGATCGATTCCCGGCGGGTTGAGTACGACCGTATACGACGTGTTCAGACCGGGGGAAACAATCATGCCGGACGTCAGAGCCGGGTCTTTCTTTCGAAGAATATCCAGCAGCGTCGTCCCCAACGGGTCGTCGCCGACCTTGCCCGCCATCTGAACGCGAAATCCCATCTGAAACAGAGAAAGCCCGGTGTTCGAAACAACCCCGCCGGTCGACAGCGTTGCCGGTCCGACCGTCCGAAGCGTTCCCGGACAGAATACGTTTTCCGCCGTCGTTCCCGCCAGCAGTTGAGGAATGACGTCTAAACAAATGTGCCCTGCGACAGTAATATCAAAATCCGACATAGCGTTTTGAGTAAAAATACGTTTACGAAAAAATCTTTTCAAACCCTGTACCTCCAGTTTACTACAATCGAGAATAAATTGCAACCGCGCGTAAAAGAAAATAATTACTAATTACTCATTACTCATTACTAATTACCTCCCCCCTGTTGCATTTCTTTTTAGACTCTGATAGAATTACAAGCAAATGGGATGTAAACCTCTAAACCAATTATTCATCTGAAAGGAGCCGTCATGAAAAAGCTTTCCCGACGCGATATGTTAAAAACAGGCGCCGCCGCGTTAGCCGCGGGCTTGTCGTTCCCTCTGAATCTGTTGGCTGGAGGGGCAGATGCGCCTGCTCTGCCAGACGCGAGCTGGAATAATCTGCCCGCCTGGCATGGGTTCAATCTGTTGGAAATGTTCATGAACCCGTGGCAAAACAAGGATTTTGTGGAAG
>JAZRTH010000337.1:0-7319 GCA_045651945.1 Thermoguttaceae bacterium | reverse complement strand
GACTCTTCCCGAGCGGATAAAGACGCGTTTTTGTCGATTGCGTCTGAAACGCCAGGAAAGACGCTGACTCAGCAGGCGATTGAAAATGGCGCAGTCGGTCAGGAAGGGGATTACCCGGATTCGGTTCTCGACCCCAATTCTCCAGATTACGACTGGAAGGCGGCAGTCAAGGCGAAGCCGTTACTGGTCGATTTGGGCGACCCGATTATCGACAATCCAGACGACCTGGTTCGACTTCATCCCAAGCAAAACATCTGGTTTGATAAAAAGAACAAAACCGCCGTGCTTCATGGCGCGGTTGGTTTGAATCGCGGCGCGCTGGAACTGTTCGCCTGCACCGGTCGTGTAACGCGCGACCGTTCGTTCAAAGATCGCGTTTTTGCGGACGGTCCCAAAGCGCACGAGTCCGTATTGGTTTTTGACATCATTCCTCATTTGATGCACGCGGCGCTGTTGGCGTCAGGGGCGACGCCGGGCAAACCGGCGGTCTTTTCTCCTGAATTTATTCCGCCGTCTGGAACGCCTATTGAAGTTACGCTTCGCTGGAAGGACGCGGAGGGAAAAGTTCAGCAAACCTCGGCTGGAGAATGGGTTTTAGACGAGCAGACCAAAGAGACCATGAAAACGCCGTTTGTGTTTACGGGGTCTATGTTTATGGTAAATCGAGACGGACGGCGAATGTATATGGGCGACGCCGACGGGGAACTGATTTGCGTTTCCAACTTTGCTTCTGCCGTTATGGACGTTCCGATGGAAAGTTCCGGCGATAACAATTCCAGATTGTTTATTGCCAACGAGGCGAAAATCCCGCCCTGCGGAACGCCAGTTACGATGATTCTAAAGCCGATTGAGGAAACGAATCCGGCTGAAAAAACTAAAACGTCTGATCCATAGACGTCTGCTGCAGAAAAGACGGGGCTTAAATTCTGTAGGTTACCAATATCGTATTGGCGACAATAGCGACAACAAGCGAGATTGCAGACAGAATTCCAGATGAGATGGTTCCGTAAACAAACGCTTTTGCGACGCTGACGTCTCCCAGGATGGTAAATAAACCGAACCCGAGTAAACCAAAGAGCGCTGCAATGAGCAGAAAAATAAATGCTACAATGGAAATCGCTGTAATAGCAGCCAGTTTTTTGGGATTCATAGTGTATAAAAAAGCGATGTGATTGTCTAAGGTAAAAACGCTATTTCCTCACAAAATTATATAATGGGAGTCAATGCGTAACGATTTTTTTAGATACTATCGTTTTTTCAGTTTTTGCACAAGATCAATTTTTAAAAATCAGAGGAATTCCCGGTTGCAGTTTATTTGGAACTATGGTATATTATGGAGTGCGATGGCTTGCCGTCGCTTTTCCAAGAAAAGAGTTAAGAACATCCATTAACGTCTTTCGTGCCGATTACGCAAGAACCTTTTTCGATTTCCTTCGACTATTTTTCCGTATAGATTATTCTTCCTGCGTTGTTGGCACGAATAAACTTTTATCGTCGATCTGTCGACGCTTGTTTTAAAAGCGACGGCAAGCCGTCGCACTCCAAAACTATGAAACGTCTGCCGATACTATTGATTTTTGCTTTTCTGTTTGTTGTTAGTTTCGCCAACGGCGCGGAACTGACGATGAAAGACGGGCGTTTGTTAAATGGAAAGCTTGGAACGCTCCATTCAATTGGCGAAGAACCTGAAACGGGTCCAACGATAGAAGCGCAGACGATTGTCTTTTTGGACGACAACCTGCGCCGGATTTACGTTCCGCGTTTTCAGATTGCCAACGTCAATCAGGACGACCCGCTGGACGTGTCGGTGAAGTTTCTTTTGCCGCAGCGGATCAAGGTTTCTTCTTCCGTTGTCAGCAGCGTTGGCTTTTTCTCTAAAAAGACTCCCTTTGACCAGTTTGGGCGCCGAACGCTGACGATGGCGACATCCCACGGACCGGTCGATGTCGTTCAGGGAATTACGGAGTTGACGCCGGAATACGTCAAAGTGGAAGGCATAACTCATACGTGGGACATGCGTATTTCGACCAGCAGCATTCCAACCCCGGTTCTGGATGCGATTCTTCAGAGACAGGTTTCTCCAGGCAACCCAGATGGAATTGTCAAAGTCGCTCGATTTTATATTCAGCTTCAGCAGTATCACAACGCGGTTAGGGTTATGAAAGCGGCGCTGGCTCAGCCGGACGTCAGCCCGGAAGTCAAACAGAAATTTGAGGAGACGTTTCAGGCGATTAAACAGATGGAGTCCCGTCAGCTGTTAGATGAACTCAACGCTCGCGAGGACGCTGGTCAGTACGAGTTGGTTTCCCGGCTGCTTGCCAGTTTTCCAGTTGAGGGCGTTTCGTCTGAAATCTTGCAGCAGGTTCGACGCAAGGTTCAGGATATTGAACAAGTCAATCAGCAAAAGCAGGACGTTCTGAACAATTTGAAAAAGCTGTATCAAGCGCTGCCCAACGGAGATGAAAAGACGCGTTTGGCTCCGGTTTTGCGAGAGATTGTTTTGAATCTCAATCGCAACACGCTGGAACGAATGGCGGCTTTTGAACAGACTCTGGACGACAACTCTCTTCAGCCGGACGAGCATATTTCTTTGGCAGTCAGCGGGTGGCTCATGGGCGCTCAGTTTGCGACGACTAACATTGCGGTGAGTTTGTCTGCCTACAGAGTTCGCGATCTGATTGAACAGTACATGTCGACAGAGGACAGCATTCAGCGATCGGAAATTTTCAAAAAGTTCAAATCGGAAGAAGCGTCGTCTGTGAGAACGGTGTCACATATTTTGAGCGTCATGGAGCCGCCGGAAGCCGTAGAGGCTAATTCTCGAATTACAGACGACTTTTTCCGAATAAACTGTCGAAACGTCTTTGACGATTCTGAACTGGAATACTTCGTTCAGCTTCCTCCGGAATACGACCCGCACCGAAAATACCCAACGATTGTAACGCTTCACGGCGAGTTCTCGACGCCGCAGATGCAAATCGACTGGTGGGCGGGCGCAGTAAACGAAAAAGGCGTCAGAAACGGTCAGGCGGGACGTCAGGGATATATTGTCATCGCCCCCGCCTGGACGCCGGAATCAACGCGATCGTACGATTATTCCGGGACGTCGCACGGCGCGGTGTTGGGATGCCTTCATGACGCCTGCCGACATTTTTCCATCGATACAGACCGGGTTTTTCTCTCCGGGTTTTCCATTGGAGCGACGGCGGCGTGGGATATCGCGATTGCCCATCCGGACTTGTGGGCGGGCGTTTTGCCTGTCGGGCCGTTGGCGGATCGGTTCCTGCTGTTCTGCGGGTACAACGCCCGTTACATACCGACCTATTTCGTGTTTGGTCAGTATGACGGCAACATCATTGCCAAAAACGCTTCCAAACTGCTCAACTCGTATTTCATGCGGAATTTTGATATTACCATGGTCGAATATCAAGGGCGCGGACACGAGGATTTTCAGGAAGAGATTCTGCGAATGATGGACTGGATGAAACGGCGCAAGCGGGATTTTTATCCCTCAAAGTTTGAATGCAAGTCGATGCGAACGTTTGACAATTTCTTCTGGAATCTGGAACAGTCGAGTTTCCCGCCCAAGAAGGTTGCCGACCCGGTTCACTGGCCGCCAGCGCGCGGCACGACCGCCGCAATTACCAGCTGCGAGATTCGAGGCAAAGCCAGCCTGAACGTTTCGACGTCTGCGTCAAAGATAACGATTTGGCTCAATCCGAATATCGTCGACTTCGACAAGAAAATGACCTTTCTGATTAACAGCAAAAAGCAGACGTCCGTTCTAACCAACGGCGGCAAAACGGTCAAGCTGTCGACCGAGTACATCGAGCCGGACTTGAAGATTCTCTTAGAAGACGTCCGAACCCGCGGCGACCGTCAAAACCCGTTCTGGGCGAGAGTGGATATATCGAGATAGATTGTGTCACTTTTGGGGCGCTTCCGGGGAGCGGAAATTGTCCGCGAAAATCAAAGATAGTTTGTTTTGGCGGGTAATACCCGCCCCCCGTAAACGGCTCGCCTGCGAATTACGAATCCCTTTCCCCCTGTTGACGTTTTTTTAATTCTCTGTTATAATAGTAACATACTAAAAATCAAGTTATTCATTATTTGGAGAGAAGTTTCCATATCAGGCGCCGCTATGAAAAAACAGGCTTTATTAATCGGAATTAACGATTATCCAATTTTGCCCAAATTAAAATTCGCTCGGCAGGATGCTGAATCTGTGGCAGATTCGTTCAAGCAGTACTATTGTTTTTCCGACGACGAGATTTTACTTTTAACCGACTCTAAGCCGGGATTGCTCAAACCAATAAATCGCCGCGTCATTGAAAAACATCTTGAGAAGCTGGCAGATCAGGAACTCGACCTGCTTATTTTCGGATTCTGGGGACATGGATTATTTCGTAACGGTCAGCGGTACTTTTGCCCGATGGACGCGATTGGCGAAGACATCGAAGAACTGGGACTGTCGTTTAACGACCTTCAGCGACTGATTGCCAACGTTAAGGCGAAAAACACCTGTTTGATTCTGGACTGTTGCCAGAAAGTTCACGACAGAGGGGAAACTGAAACGTTTACCGCTGCCGACCAGACCGCCATGGAAAACGTGGCTCGGGATATTGTACTGCGAAGAAAGGAAAAAGCGCCGGGGTTTCAATCCAACGTGGCAATTCTCAACTCTTGCAAAGAAGGTCAAAGCGCGTACGAATGGGACGCTCGCCAGCACGGGTTGTTTACCGCTCATCTTCTTGACGCGATGAAAATGCATAGTAGCAGCGTTTTGCAGATTGCCAGCTATATCAGCAATAATATCGAAAAGACGGCTTTGGGACTGGGCAAGGAGCAAACGCCGTTCTATAAACTGGAAGGCGATATTCAGTTGCCGGTGAATGCAAATCCCGTTCAGCTGAAACCTGTTCAGCATTCTGCTAATGAAAATTCGTCGTTAAATCTCATGCACGTTACGGTCCCTGAAGATGTTACGACCATCGCAGAGGCATACAACAAAGTAAAAGACGGCGGAATTATAACAATTCAACCGGGAAAATACGAGCTTTCAAAGACGATTGCGGTGAATCGATCTGTTACATTTAGAGGTAGTACCGGGCGGGCTGAAGACGTTGTTATTGACTGTCCGACTTCGGATGCGTTTTCAGTTTCTGGAGGCCGTCCGTCATTCCAAAATATCACTGCAAGCAGTGGAGCGGAAATGTGCGGAGGTTTTTCCATAACTGGCGGTTCTCCGAAACTCTTCCGCTGCATCGTTACTTCCCGCAAGGGAGCTGGAATGTATGTTAAAGGGTATAATGCTAATCCTCAAGTGGAATCGAGCGTTATAAAAAATTGCGGCGAGTCAGGCGTGTATGTTTATGATAAAGGTCTTGGAACATTCAAAGATTGTGAGATATTTGGAAACTCGCTGGTGGGAATTGAAGTAAGCGAATTGGGCGCCCCGACCTTTATCGGGTGCGAAATTCATGATGGAAAAGACTCTGGCGTGTACGTATATGATAAAGGTCGAGGTTTATTCAAAGACTGCGAAATTTACAACAATAAGAAGGAAGGAATTGATGTAAGAGATTCCGGGAACCCGACTTTTACTGAATGTAAAATCTATAACGGGAAAAAAGCTGGCATATATGTTCATGATAATGGTCTGGGTTCATTTAGAGACTGTGAGATTTATAGAAACTCTAATCCGGGAATCGTCGTGAAAACATCCGGGAATCCAACGGTTGCAAAGTGCAAAATCTATGATGGAAAAAATGCTGGCGTGTACGTTCTCGACAACGGCCTGGGGTCATTCAGTGAATGCTCCATTTACAAGAACGCCAGTCCGGGGATTGAGGTTAAAACGTCAGGAAATCCAACCGTTCGCGGATGTAAAATCTTTAACGGGGAAGATGCGGGCGTATACGTTCACAAGTGCGGTCTCGGTTCATTCGTCGACTGTGAGATATATCGGAATGCATTTTCGGGAATTGCGGTGGAGGCGTCTGGGAATCCGACTGTTACTGGCTGTCGAATCCATGACGGGAAAAGTTGCGGCGTATGGATTCGCGACAATGGAATGGCAACGTTTAATGATTACGTCTTGGAAGATAATATCCTGGATAAAGAACTGGATAACTGGCATATTGAGCGTGACGCAGGGTCTGTGAAAGGTTCGCGAAACAATCCTCCGATTCCCATGCGCTGGTTTGGATTGTGGTAACGGAGAACAACATATCCATGATCCGTTGGTTAAAACCCACGGTTAGAAATATTCAACTGCTAACGCGGTTCAATGCGACCAACGGGAGCGTTTATAATGCGTCTCGCGCGGCAGCGCGGATTGGGAGCGGCGCCTCGCCGCCCGGGGGCTTACGCACCCCGGCTCGCCTACGCGAAGCGTAATTGCTAATTACTAATTATAATTCCCTTTTAGCGTTTCGCTCATGGAGTCGTTGGTTAACGTTATAGCGGCGCGGGAGCTGGCAAGCCAGGAGATAATCAAACTTCCTGCTGCCGCGGTCAGCCAGACGCCGCCAGTCCATGCCAGCAGAGACGAGTTCTTAAACGTCAGCGTTGCGCCGACCGTTGCTGCGATGGCGGCTATCGTTCCGATGTTGATTCCGTGACTGAGCGGACGAATCAGTTCCAGAATGGCAATGCGTCTGATATGCGAGACGCTGAATCCCATTGCATACTGGTTCGCCAGTTCAGCTTGAGAGCATAACAGGCTTCTCAGCAAAATGGGATAATAGCAAAAACAGCCCATCCCCAATCCGACCAGCAGCCAAACCTGCGTCAGGCGAATCCAGGCGTTATGAACGTCCATCTGTCGAGATTGGCTTTCAAAAACAGATTCAATTTCCGGACCGTAGGCTTCCAGACCTTCCTGAAGAGCCTGACGAACCTGTTCCATTTTTTCTGCGGGACAATCGACGAAGAACATTCTGTATCCGCGAGTTTCCGGGAAGAAACGTCGAACGTTTTCGTCGCTTGTAACAAGACTTCCGTGGAACATGTCGTTATCCATGATGGCGACAACGCGCCCTTGAACTTCGCGCCCGGGTCGGCTGTCAAGCAGCAGTCTGGAGTCCAAGCCCTTGAGATGGTAACGGTTCTTCATCGTTTGCGCGTCTATAATAAACGGCATAACGCGAGTGAGCATTGCTTCTTTGGTTTTAATAGCAATAACATCGGGATCGTCGGTTTGAAATTCCTGCTTGATTTCTTCTTTTTGAACCATCGGGAACGCGTATTCTTTTCGCCACAGGGCGTCCCACGGGAACGACGGAACCATCGCTTTTTTCCATGCAAAAAGCGGGTTG
>JAZRTH010000336.1:0-3369 GCA_045651945.1 Thermoguttaceae bacterium | reverse complement strand
GGGCTGGGCAAAAAGATGTTGATTGCCAACTCGATGGGCATTGTCGCCGACGCGGCGTTCAAACTTCCCGCTGACGAGCTGTCTGTTACAATGGCGTGGCTGGGCGCGCTGGCGTACACGTTCCAGATTTACTACGACTTCTCCGGCTATTCCGACATGGCAATCGGCTTGGGGCGCATGTTCGGATTCCATTTTCTGGAGAACTTCAATTACCCGTACGTCTCGACGTCCATTACCGAATTCTGGCGTCGGTGGCACATGTCGTTGAGCAGTTTCTTCCGCGATTACGTTTACATCCCGCTTGGCGGAAACCGGGTTTCCAAGCCGCGATTGATACTCAACCTGTTTGTCGTTTGGGCGCTGACGGGTCTGTGGCACGGCGCGGACTGGGCGTTTGTCCTGTGGGGTCTGCTGTTTTTCGTCTTTTTGGTTTTCGAGAAAAGCGTCGGTTTCGAGAAACGGCTGACGTCCCCGTGGTTCGTCCCGCTGAAATACGTTTACGCGATGTTGATTGTCATGGTTGGCTGGGTTCTGTTTAAGGCGGGGTTCGACGCCAATCAGGCTGTCATGCAGGGAGAAACCGCCAACAGTCTGGCGCTGACCGGCTCGTATCTTCAAACCATGTTTGGCTTGAGCGGCGCCCCCCTGTTTGACGACCTGGCGTATTTCCACTGGCACGAAACGAGATACTTTTATCTCTTTGCCGTCCTGTTCAGCTTCCCGATTGTCCCTTGGCTTGTCAGCAAAGGCGACCAGATTAAAAAACCGGTTGGACAATTCCTGTTCAACTCGGCTTACGTTTTGCTGTTTTGCTTCGTCTTTATTATCGCCGTTTCCTACGTCGTCAAAGGCGGATACAATCCGTTTATCTACTTTAATTTCTAATGTGAGGACGATCGGATATGGACGATAAGACAACAAGTTTCAATAACTGCAAAAAAAGAATCGTTGGGATTCTGTTTGCGCTGTTGATGTCGAGCTTTGCTATTCCTTTTCTGACATTTTCGCTTAAAAATGTTAAGACGATTATTTCAGAATGTAAAACAATCTACTATTGTTTGGACTATAACTTTATCAATCGACAAACAGACGAGGGTTTTGAAACTCGTACAGAGCATTTGAAAACAAGTTTCAATTCTTTTGCGAATGATTTATTATCTCAATGCACATTTTACGACTCTTGTAAATGTTACATGACAGACGTTCATGGGCTGTTTGTAAAAACAATGGATTTATATGTCCCCGTTCCCATATATAAAGATATCAAAGCTGTTAAAATGAACAACAATCAATTGACCTTTTACGGAAACGAGGATGTAGATATTGAGAATTATGCGCGCAGTTTGATTAACTTCAAAAAATATCTTGACAAGCAGGGCGCCGAATTTGTTTATGTACAAGCCCCGCATAAAAATTATAAATATCAGCCGGCTGTTCCATCGTGCATAGGCGATTGCAGCAATCAGATTTTTGATCGCCTTATACTTGCTGTTGAAAATGAAATATCTGTTATTGATATGAGAGAGTATTTTAAGTCGTCTCCAGAAAAGCATTATAATCTGTTTTATCCCGGGGATTCTCATTGGAGACCGGAGTACGCTTTTATTACTGTGCAACAAATAATGAACCGTCTCCATGATACGTGTTCTTGTATTATTGATCAAAGAGTAAATAATCTTGATAACTATAAATTGGTAACAACAGACCAAAAGCGAAACGATATGTCAAAGCCTTTAGGAAATTTATATTTTAACTCTGAAAAGGAATATGAACAGTTCCTTGTTCCAAAATTCGATACGCATTTGACTGTTACTTACGATTCAGAGGAGTGCCAGGGCTCGTATAATCCACAGTTGATGTATAAAACTCGAACCCGAATGAACATTAAAAATCCCGATGCAATTAACAAAAAAAGAATAATGTTTCTTGGCGATTCTTTTAGTCCGCCGGTAATGAGTTATTTAACGTTGAACTTTACTGATACAGAGTATCATGCGTTGCTTTTTTACGATGGCAATATCTTTGATGATATTGAAAAGTATAAGCCTGATATTGTTGTTTTATTATTTACAGCCAGAATAGTTGAGAGTATTGGCGTAGGTCCTGAAGAGATAGCTCCTAGCACAAAAAGATATTTTGAAATTCTGACTCCTCCAACGGAAAATCTCGATAAGTAATATGACGTTTGCGGATCTATCGTTTTGCAACCGCTTTAATAACGAGTATTGTTACCAACGCCGCGACGCCGGTCAGGGCGATGGCTCCGCCGGGTTTGGCGTACGAGCAGCAGGAAATAATCAGTCCGGAGATCATAAACAGGACGGAGAAGACGATTGACAGCCAAACCGTCGACCGGAAACTCTTTGCAATCTGTAACGCGCAGGCGACGGGCAAAACCATCAGCGACGAGACAATCAACGCCCCGACGGTTCGAGCTGCAACGGCAATCGTCGCCGCGGTCAGAATGACGAATACAAAGTTGATTCTATGCATCGGCACGCCTGCCAGCTTCGCGCCTTGTTCGTCAAAAACGATATAAAAGACCTCTTTGTAAAACAGGAAGAACGCGCCCAGCGTTGCTAACCCGACGCCTAACGACGTGTAGAATTCTTCGTCTGGAACGGCGACAATCGACCCGAAGAGAAAGTTGGAAAAGTTCGCCGATGCCGGCAGATACCCTGTAATCACGCCTGCCAGACCGACGCCGGTGGACAGGATAATCGCCAGGGAAATGTCAGCATACTGGGGAAATTTGTGACGAAGGAACTCAATAGCGGCTGCGGCGAGAACGCAGTACGCAGCGGCGCCCAGCGTCGGATTGAATCCGAAAATGAACCCGAATGCAACGCCTGCCAGCGAGGAGTGCGCCAGCGTGTCGCCCATGAGCGACATCCGTTTCAGCACGCAGAGAATTCCGATGCACGGGATCGCCGCTGCCAGAACAAGTCCGATAATTATCGCGCGCTGCATGAATGACAGTTCAAGAGGATTCATGGTCGCCCTCCGTATGGTTGAGATGACACTGTTCGCAAAGGCAATCCGTATGATGACAGAGCCGTTCGCCGTGATAATGCGCGCCGGGGTGCTTGTGACGGCTTTGGATTTCTTCCTGAAGCTGATGAGCGTCCAGCTTGACGACGGAGCCGTCTTCCAGACAGTAAATCGAATTGAACCAGTCGCAGGTGCGCTGATGGTCGTGAGTTATCATCAAAACGGTCAGCTGACGTTTCTGCCGGATGTTGTCCAGGAGCGTAAACAGCTCGTTTGCCGCCGTCGGGTCGATGCCGCTTGTTGGCTCGTCCAGCAGTAACGATTCCGGCTCGCTTGCCAGCGCCCGGGCGATGAGCGTTCGCTGCTGCTGACCGCCCG
>JAZRTH010000335.1:0-5274 GCA_045651945.1 Thermoguttaceae bacterium | reverse complement strand
TCCCGAGTCGCTTGAGCAGCTGACCGATAAATACTGGGACGAGAAAAAGCAAGGGTCAATTCGTTTCGATCCCTGTTCCGGAAAAGACACGTTGGGATATCGGCTCAACGCTCAGTCAAAAGAGGACTGGGAGCGAGAACTAAAGCAAGGGCGAGAAAATAAGCCGAATTACAGACATTCCTTTGACGACTACAAGTTTCCTGTCTGGCGTCCTTTTATCCTGTACAGCGTTGGCGATGATTTGAAAGACGACAACGGCGAAATACTCTCATTGACGCCTGAAAAAGGCGATATCATCTTTTAGAGAATTGACAAGGCGGGCGACACGCCCGCGAACCGGGCTCAACAGAGTCTTTTCGTCACGCTAGCAAGGCGCCCGAGGGCGGGCGCCATCCGAGGAGGTTTTCGGCTTCGTCTATTTGTTATGCACGCTTCTTACCAAGCGCAACTATCCTTGATTACCTTCGCAAAAGAACCGAACTGGGGCGTCCGTTGACCAGAATCGTCAGCATAACGCCGCGGTTGATATCGGCGCGTTCCAGAGCGGCGACGAACTCGTTGACCGTCCAGGTTTTTATGCCGTTACACGCCTGAATGACGATGCCCTTTCTCAATCCGGCGCGCATGGCGGGAGAGTTCTGGCTGACGTCCATGATGTAAATCCCGGTGTTGGGCGTTAAGTTGATCTGTCCCGCCAATTGATGGTGAAGGTCGATGGCGGAAAAGCCCAATTCTTCAGACTGGAACACCTGAATGTCCTCGCCGTTAAACTCCGAACTGGCTTTCTGGAGGAAATCGTCTGGCATGGACGCAACTTTGACCTGAACCATCATCAACGGGGACGGCTGACCGCCTTTTCGGTAAATCGTAATCTTCCCGACCGATCCCGCCGGGGTCTGCTCAACCAACCGCTGAATGTCCGCTGCTGTTTTGACAGGCTGACCGTTGAATTCCAGAATAATGTCGCCGATTCTCAAGCCGGACTTTTCCGCCGGGCTGTTAGCGAAAAATCGGGAAATCTTCACTGCTGGGCGGATGGGGATTCCCATCGCGCGAATCGTCTGCGGAGGCACCGGGGCTGTGCCAACGCCCAGGTACGAACGGCGCACTTTTCCGTAATGAAGCAGCTCGTTGCTTGCCCAGCGGGCGGTGTTGGACGGGATCGCAAAGCTGACGCCTTCGTAGCTTCCCTTGGTCGTATAGATTGCAGAGGTAATCCCGATAACCTCGCCGTCGAGATTGATAAGCGGACCGCCGGAATTGCCGGGATTGATAGCGGCGTCCGTTTGAATCATCGTCGTTCGCGGCATTTCTTCAATAGAGCGGTCTTTGGCGCTGATAATTCCGGCGCTGACGGACTGGTCAAGAGAAAACGGCGCGCCGATTGCCAGCACCCAGTCGCCAATATCCATCTGGTCGGAATCGCCCAGCTTGGCAAAAGGGAGCTTCTCTTCAGGCTTAATCTGCAAAACCGCCAGGTCTGTATAGGGGTCGGTTCTGAATTGCAGAACTTTATAGATTCGCCCGTCGGTAAGCTGAACGTACAAGACTTTTTCGTCTACGGTAACGTGGTTGTTGGTAAGAACTATTCCAGAGCCATCAATAATCACGCCCGACCCGATAGCCGGCATTTCGATGTTGTCTGAATTCTTAATCTGAACGACGGCAGGCAGAGCCTTTTTCGTCGCCGCTCGAAACGCCTTGGACAGACCTTTCGCCTGGTTTACCGCCGCGGCATCGTCATCGGACATAACGGGCGAGCAAACCGCCAAAGCCAAAATCGCAAATAAAACGGATATTATTGTATTACGGGTTTTCATTATCGTTCTGTTGGGGGTTAAGAATGATAAATCGCCCTTTTTCCCTTGTGGGGGGGCTTTACTTTTTTATTCTTCTTTATAATATATTTATTATAAATACGAAATAGGAGATTGCCAGGTTTGCTCCATTTTCCAGAGAAATTACGAGAACTGCTGACAATCACTACATAAACAGCACAATATTTCCCCTATTTTAACATGGCGCGTTCGCACAACCGATATTCTGACGACGACTACGACGACGATTCGGACGATTTCTATTCGAATCGCGCTTACGACGACCCGGATATTGCCGCTTGCGAACGCGTTTTGGGGTATACGTTTGACGATAAAAGCCTTTTAGAGGAAGCGCTTACCCATTCTTCCGGGGCAATTAGCCGCAGTAAATCCAACGAGCGTTTGGAGTTCCTCGGCGATTCCGTTTTAGGGCTGACGATTTGCACGTATCTGTTTTGCGAATATCCTGAATTTCAGGAAGGCGAAATGACGAAAATAAAATCTATAGTCGTCAGCCGACAGACGTGCGCTCTGGTCAGCCAAAGTCAGGGAATCGGACGGTTCCTGCATCTGGGTCGCGGCATGACCCAAACAGGACAGGGAATGCCGATGTCTCTGCTGGCAAACCTGCAAGAGGCGATTATCGGAGCGATTTATCTGGACAGCGACTTTGAAACGGCGCAGGATTACGTCGAGAGATTTTTCATCTCCCACGTCGAAGACGCCATCGACGGCAAAGAGGGCGAAAATTACAAAGCCACGCTGCAAAGCCGCATCCAAAAAGAACATGGAAAAACGCCTGTCTACGCTCTGCTGGACGTTCAAGGGCCGGAACACGCCAAATGCTTTAAGGTCGCAGTGAAAGTCGGCGGGTATTATTACCCATCCGCCTGGGGAACGTCCAAAAAAGAAGCAGAACAGCGCGCTGCCGAAAACGCCATGTGCGTTCTCGACGGTCAGGAGCCAATTCACCCGTCAGACGACTGACGCATGACGATTCGTCTGGCAACCGTACTTGAGAATAAGCCTTTAGCTTTTAGCTGCTAGCTATTAGCTTGGGTTTTCGCAGTTCTCAGCTACTAGCTTTTAAAAAAATATCAAAAGCTAGCAGCTAGAGGCTAGGAGCTAGGAGCTTTCTCTCAACAGGTTCATAATTACCAGATGAACCTTATTTCAATCCCTTTAACCCCTACCTACCTATCATGGAAAGAATTTACAATTTTTCAGCTGGTCCGGCTATGCTTCCGCTTCCCGCTCTGAAAAAAGCGCAGGAAGAAATGCTCAACTACAACAACAGCGGCATGTCCGTTATGGAAATGAGCCACCGCTCAAAGCCGTTTGAAGAAATCATCGGCGCGGCGGAAGCCAACCTTCGTCAGCTGCTCAATATCCCGTCCAACTACAAAGTTCTGTTCTTGCAGGGCGGCGCAAGCCTTCAGTTTGCCATGCTTCCCATGAACCTTGCCAAAGGCAAGTCCGCTGACTACATCGTCAACGGAACGTGGAGCAAAACCGCTATGGGACAGGGCAAAACCCAAACGACCGTTCGCGCCTGCTGGGACGGCTCCGCCGACAACTTCATCCGCACTCCGGACGATTCCGAACTTGACCTCGACCCGAACGCTGCGTTCGTTTATCACTGCTGCAACGAAACGATTCAGGGCGTCCAGTTCCAGAAAGCCCCGAAGACCCCGGACGGCGTTCCGCTGCTGTGCGACGCCTCGTCCGACTTCCTTCACAAGCCGATCGACATCAACGACTACGGCTGCATTTTCGCCTGCGCTCAGAAGAACATCGGTCCCGCCGGCGTTACGATTATCGTTATGAGAGAAGACCTGCTCGAACGCGTTCCGGAAGGTCTGCCCGCCATGCTGGACTACAAACTTCAGGACAGCAAAGGCTCGATGCACAACACCCCGCCGACGTTTGCCATCTACATGGTTAAACTCGTAACGGACTGGCTCATCAACGACATCGGCGGTCTGGCGAACATGTACGAAATCAACAAGCGCAAAGCCGCCATGCTGTACGAAGTCGTCGACAACTCGGACGGCTTCTACATCGGTCACGCGAAGAAAGAATGCCGTTCGATTATGAACGTCCCGTTCCGCATGCAGACGCCTGAAATGGACGCCAAGTTCATTGCTGAAGCGGCTCAAAACGGACTTTGCACGCTCAAGGGACACCGTTCCGTCGGCGGCTGCCGCGCTTCTATTTACAACGCCATGCCGGAAGAAGGCGTCGTTGCTCTGCGCGACTTCATGGTTGACTTCCAGAAGAAAAACGGCTGATATTAGCAAAGCCTGAACGCGCCTGAGTAAATCAGAGCGTTACAAAATCAAACAACCCCGGGAACGTTTGTTCTCGGGGTGTTTTTATTGATTCACAAACATTCGTTCTTCCGGTAACCAACGTTTGCGTAGGTCAGTCCGTTCACGGATTTGACGGATTAAACGGATTATCACCGATTGGTTAATTGACAATTCAAACATCATTTGCACTTCATTGGATTTTTAAACACGAAAAACACAAAATAAGCGAATTTCACGAAATATTATATTAAAAATCCTTTCGTTTGTTTCGTTCTTTTCGTGCATTTCGTGTTAAAAAATACTTTAAACAAACGTCAACCCATAAAAAAGCGAGAGTCGCAAATTCGCAACTCTCGCTTTATGTTTGTTATACGTCCGCTGGGACGCAGCTCAAAGCAGTGATTATTTCAGATACTTCTTGAGATCTTCCGCCTTGTCGGTCTTTTCCCAGGAGAAGCCTTCACGACCGAAATGTCCGCCAGCCGCGGTAGCGCGGAAGATGGGTTTACGGAGGTCAAGGGTTTCAATAATTCCACTCGGATTGAGCTTGAATTCCTTGCGGACGATCGCGGTGAGTTCTTCGTCTGCCAGTTTGCCGGTTCCGCGGGTGTCAACCAGAACGGAAACGGGTTCTGAAACGCCGATAGCGTAGGCGAGCTGAACTTCGCAGTGGTCAGCCAAGCCGGCGGCAACGATATTTTTAGCAATATAACGAGCCATGTAAGCTGCAGAGCGGGCAACCTTCGTCGGGTCTTTTCCGGAGAACGCGCCGCCGCCGTGAGACGCCCAGCCGCCGTAGGTGTCGACGATGATTTTACGTCCTGTCAGACCGCAGTCGCCGTGAGGTCCGCCAACGACAAATTTGCCGGTCGGGTTGATGTAATACTTGATGTCGCCCTTGTCCAGTTCAGCCGGCAGGCACGGCTTGATAACGTTCGGAATGACGAATTCAGCAATCTGCTTTTGGTCAACGGACGGGTCGTGCTGAGTCGAAACGACGACGGTGTCAATTCGAATCGGTTTGTTGTCTTCGAATTCGACTGTAACCTGGGATTTGCTGTCCGGACGCAACCAGTTGACTTCGCCCTTCTGACGGGCTTCGGTCAGGCGGTTGGTGATTCGGTGAGCCAGAGCGATTGGCAGCG
>JAZRTH010000334.1:0-4031 GCA_045651945.1 Thermoguttaceae bacterium | reverse complement strand
TAATCAATAGTAACTACTTCCTGAATACAGTACTGCCATGGCCGCCAAATCCACCTCGTTTCCGTTACAGAATTTGAGAAATATCGGGATTATCGCCCATATTGACGCCGGGAAGACGTCCCTGACCGAGGCGATGCTGTTCTATTCCGGTTTCGCCCATAAAATTGGTCAGGTTGATGACGGAACCACCACGACCGACTACGACGAAGAAGAGCAGGAGCGCGGGATTACGATTTATTCCGTTGCCGTTCCAATTCAATGGAACAACTGCGTTTATAACATAATTGACACGCCCGGTCACGTCGATTTTACGGCGGAAGTCGAGCGTTCGCTGCGCGTTCTCGACGGCGCGGTTATTGTCTTTTCCGCCCGCGAAGGCGTTGAGGCGCAGTCGGAAACCGTCTGGCGTCAGGCGGAAAAATATCACGTTCCGAAAATCGCGTTTATCAACAAAATGGATCGCGAAGGGGCGGACTTCTATGCCACCGTTCAGGAAATGGAAAAGCGCCTGGACTGCAACCCGATCGTTGTAACAATCCCTGTCGGAGCCGGACCTGCTCATACGTCAGACCCGTTCCGCGCTATTATCGACCTCATTCAAATGAAAATGCGGGTCTATGACCAGGATTCCGATGGGAAAAAGTTCACGATGGAACCGATTCCAGACGAAATGGCGGATGACGCGGAAATGTGGCGCGCTCAGATGCTGGATCAGCTGTCCATGTTCAGCGACGAACTGTCGGAAGTCCTTTTGGCAGAACAGGAACCGTCGCCGGAACTGATTCGCAAGGTCATTCGTCAAGCGACGATTAACGACATGTGCGTTCCGGTTTTCTGCGGCACGGCTCTGCACAAAATTGGGATTCAGATGGTCTTGGACGGCGTTGACTATTACCTGCCCTCTCCGCTGGACAAACCGCCGGTAGAAGCAGAGGAGGTTGGCGGGAAAAAAGCCGGGCAGAAAGTCCTTCTCAAGCCCGATCCGAACGAACCTCTGGCGGCTTTGCTGTTTAAAATCGTTCCCGACAAACACGGCGATTTCTGTTTTTTACGCATTTATTCCGGAACTCTCAAAGCCTCGTCCCGCGCTCTCAATCCGGGCAGAAACGTCAAAGAAAACATCCCCCAAATCTGGCGCATTTTAGCTGACGACCGGGAACAGGTTCCCGAAGCGACGGCGGGCGAAATCGTCGGCGTAATCGGCTTGCGCGGCTCGTCGACAGGCGACACAATTTGTGACACGCGCCATCCCGTTTTGCTGGAATCGATTTCGTTCCCGGAAACGGTTATTTCGATGGCGATTGAACCGGAGACGTCGACAGATAAAAAGAAGTTGGAAGAGACGCTGGAAATGCTGCGGCGGCAGGATCCCACGTTTACCGCCAAGGTAGACCCGGACACTGGACAGACGCTTATTTCCGGCATGGGCGAACTTCATCTTGAGGTTATCAAGCACCGTATTTTACGAGACTTCAAGCTCAACGTCCGCGTTCATCATCCTCGTGTTTCGTATCGAGAAACCATTCAAAAAGAAGTTACTGCGACCGGCGAATGTCGGCGCGTTATTGCTGGAGCCCCGCACTTTGCGGACGTTACAATCAAGATGGAGCCGCTGCCGGAAGGCGAACAGCACGTTCTCGTCGTTCCTGGGTTTGACATCGCCGCTGAAGAGCCGGAATTCCCGATGGAATACTGGCAGGCGACAGTCGAAACGCTCAAAGATCAGGGCGCAAGCGGCTCGTTTGGGTTCCCGCTTATTGGCGTCAAGATGACCGTTTTGGGCGGCGTCGCCAAAGAGGGCGAATCGAACGAAGTCGCGTTTAGAATCGCTGCGGCGGACGCGTTCTCGAAAGCTCTCAAAGACGCCGGATACCAGATTCTGGAACCTGTCATGAAGATCGAGATTACCTCGCCGGACGAATGCGTCGGCGACATTGTCGGCGACTTGCAGCAGCGCCGCGCCATTGTCAACGGAACCAACCCTCGAGGCAAGTCTACGGTTATCAGCGCGAACGCGCCTCTGATCAACCTGTTCGGGTACTCCAACGCCGTTCGCGGTCTGTCACAAGGGCGCGCCTCGTTTTCCATGGAACCGCACAGCTACGCTCCCGCCCCCAAGGACGTGGTAGACAGCTTTATGTAATAAAAGTCTACTTCCTACTCCCTACTCCCCATTCCCTGCATCCGATTCCTGCTCCTGACGTTTGCCTTGACTTCTGTTACATTCGCAGAGGACTGGGCGCATTTCAATACGGCAGACGAAACCGTTCTGGCGGAATTGGAACGCGTTTATTCTCAGGAACCGTATATTAAAGCTCTCAACGCGGCAGACCAGCTCAAGGCGACCGCCGGCGCTGTTCTGGTTCCCAGCGGCGATTCGTTCGTTCCGCTCAAGTACGCTGTTGCGCTGGGACGAAACCGTTCTTTGACGGCTCAGGAACGGACGATCTATCAAAGCCGATACGAATCGACCGCTGCGGAACTCTATCGTCAGGCGATCGCCAGGGAGGATTTATCAGCTCGCTTGGCGGCTCTCTGGCAAGTCTACAAACTGTATCCCGCCGCCCGCGCCTCACAGACGGCTCTGGACAATCTTTCCGAATACTTTTATCAAGCTGGACAGTACGAACCGTCGCTGAGCGCTTTAGACGAGTTGGCGTCCGCGCCGTGTTACGATTCCAGCGCGCTTCCGCATGAACAGCTCAACGCCCGGCGCCTGCTGTGCCTGTTTGGAAAATGTTCCCTCCTTTCCGGAACGGCGTTTGAGAAAGAACAAGCCGCGCTCAAAGAGCAGTTAGCGGATTTCAAACAGCGCTATCCCAACGCCGTTGGTTCCATGGGCGGAAAGAAAGTCGACTTAAACGCGTTCCTCGCCGACGCCTTTGCTCGAATCGCGCCCGCTGAAAAGAACGATTCCGCTCAGGACTCTCCTAAAAGCGCTTATCGCGTTGACGCCTCTGGGTTATGGCGAACCGGGGCAGGGCAGGAGCCGGAACTGCTGGCAGAAGACGGCGCGCCGGACTCGGTCAAGGCTCTGTATAACGGCTCTTTCGACAACGCTTGCGTAACGGGCGACGGTCTGATATTTGCCCGAATCGGGACGCCGGACGCTTACGAGAACCCCAATCGCCGCGCGCCGCTGGAGTTGGGCAACCGCCTGGTTTGCGTCGATTCCCGCCAGTTTGACGCCCTCGCGTGGGAGAAATCGCCCTCCAGCGCCAATTCCCGCTGGCTCGCTCCGCTGCATTACGACTCCGGGCGCTTGTACGCTGTCGAGGTTCAAACAACGACAGCCGCGTATGAGCTAACCGTCGTCTGCATGGACGCAGCGTCTGGAATGGAACTGTTCAGAACGCGGCTTCTTTCAACGCCGCATAAACCGACCGTCACGTTCAGCTTCGATTCTCCCTTTACATTCACTCTGACCGTTGAAAAAGACGCTGACAACCGCGCCCAATTCGAAATCAGCCGCACGACCGGCGAAATCGAAAGTCTAAAATAGACCCAAGGTCAGGCGGCGAATTTTGGCTCCTGCATCGGGCGTTTTCTGTCCCCAAATCGACCATTTTCTATATTTTTTCTCGTTTTTTCGTCTTTATATATAGAATAATAAGCTATATTGTCATAGACGAGGAAAAATATAAGCTATTTTTGACAATAAATACTGTTAAAGGAAATATTGCCATGTCGGATGTAGAGACGCTCAAAAAGCTCAAAGAAACGTGCGGCGCGATTAAATCGGAACTGTCCAGGGCGATTGTCGGGCAGGAGCAGACCATCGATGCCATGATTAGCTGTCTGCTGTGCGGCGGGAATTGTTTGCTGACCGGGGTTCCGGGACTGGCGAAGACGCTGCTGGTACGCTCGTTGGCGCAGACGCTCAATTTGTCGTTTAGCCGAATTCAGTTCACCCCCGATTTGATGCCTTCGGATATTATCGGGACGGAAATCCTTCAGGAAGACAAAACGACCCGCAGCCGGAGTTTGAAATTCCAGCAGGGGCCGCTGTTCGCCAATCTGGTTTTGGCGGA
>JAZRTH010000333.1:0-17312 GCA_045651945.1 Thermoguttaceae bacterium | reverse complement strand
GCGCCAACCTGAACGCTCTCGACGGGAACGTCTTCAATCTGACCGTTAAGTAATACGTGCGCCTGACGGGGCGTCAGCTTGAGCAGGGCTTCTATCGCCGATGTCGTGCGCTGTTTCGCTTTCCCTTCCAAGGCGCGGCCGATGGAAATGACCACCAGAATCATCGCCGCCGACTCAAAATAATAATGTCCCGAGGCCGCGGGGTTTGCAATCCGGTTTATCAAAACAAAGACAGAATACAGAATCGACGCCCCCGACCCCAGCGCAACCAGAGCGTCCATGTTGGGGCTGCCGCGCCACAGCGACGCCAATCCCTGAACAAAGAACTCGCGGTTAATTATCAGAATCGGAATCGCCAAAACCAGCTCGACCATTCCCGCAATTCGCATATCCTGCAAAAAAGCAGGCGTCGGCAATCCCAGCATCGCCCCCATGGCGACGTACATCAACGCAACGAGAAACGCTATGGAAATCCACAGTCCCCAGCCCGCGGCGGACAGCTTTTGAACCCAGCTGGGAGCGTTGTCGATACTGTCTTCAACCTGCTCCGACGCTTCAGGCGCTGACGGTTCCTCTGGCTTTTCCAGAACAACCTCGAACCCCGTCTTTTGGACAATATTAATTATAAGCGCATCCGAAGCGCTGGGGGGCAGAGCGCTTTCATCAAATTCCAGGGACAGCGTATTGGTCAGAATGCTGACCGCGACGTTCTGAAAAGCGGGTTCTTTCTTCACCGCCGCTTCCAGCCGCATGGCGCAGCCCGCGCAGTGCATTCCGACTATTTTATAATTCTTTTGCATATCTTCTCGATTGGATTATATCCCGCAGCGTCAAATAGCTAAATTTTTATCGATACAGTCTATTGTATATCAATTAATTAATAATTCAACCCCCTACGCCCTTTTCAGAGTTCTCCTTTTAGATATAATACTAGGGAAACTTCTAATAATACAACCCTAACCCAACGGAGTTTTTCATGTCTGACACTGTAGAAAAAATCGTGATTATCGGCAGCGGGCCGGCTGCGTGGTCTGCGGCAATTTACGCCGCCAGAGCCAATCTCAATCCTGTCGTTTACGAAGGTTCCTATACAGAGGAAAACCGCTTGGCAAATAATCTGCCGATGGGACAGCTTTACACGACAACGGAAATCGAGAATTATCCCGGCTTTCCCCACGGAGACGTTGGCGCGTATTTGAAATCCGCTATCGGAGAAGAACGCTCGTACATGCTGGCGCCGCACGCGGAAGGCGGCTCTGTAACAGGTCCGGAACTGGTTGAGCTGATACGTCAGCAGGCCGTCAATTTCGGGACTCGCGTCGTTTCCGCGGAAATCGTCGATCTGGACGTTACTCAACGTCCCTTCAAGCTGATAGACAACGAAGGCGAAACGTGCATGGCGCAGACGATTATTATTGCGACCGGAGCAAGAGCGAACTGGCTGGGACTGGCGTCTGAAGAACAGTTCAAAAACCGCGGCGTCAGCGCATGTGCCGTATGCGATGGAGCGCTGCCCAGATTCCGCAATAAGCCGTTAGCGGTTATCGGCGGCGGCGACAGCGCAATCGAAGAAGCGCTGTATTTAACGAACTTCGCCTCGAAGGTATACCTGATTCATCGCCGCGACGAGTTCAGGGCGTCAAAAGCCATGGCAAAAAAAGCCTTCGACAACGAGAAGATTGAAATCCTCTTCAACAGGGTTCCGATTCAGTTCATCGGAAACGACGAAAATGGCCTAACCTCTTTAAAATTAAAAAGTACAGTCGAAGAGCAAGAAATGACGATAGATGTTTCAGGAGCTTTTTGTGCGATTGGACACACGCCAAATACCGCGTTTTTACAAGGAAAAATCGCCTTGACAGAAAAACGCTACGTTCAATTGCCTCAACCGCACAGAATGGCAACCAGCGTTCCAGGTATTTTTGCGGCAGGCGACTGCGCTGACGACTACTATCGACAAGCAATCACGTCTGCAGGAACAGGCGCAATGGCGGCATTAGAAGCAGAAAGATTCCTGGCAGCAGACTAAAAATCATTTAACAACAACTTCAAATTGTAAAAAATGGCATAGAATCGTTAAAATCGGTACAAGCGTCAAAAAGAAATAAAAAAATTTTTTATTTTATTTGTATTCAAGAATGCCGATTTCAAATTGTATGTTAGAATAAACATGAAGTTGAGAGCAGTAAGCAAAACGCTTACGAAAAAGGCATAAAAAAGAGCGAAAAGCAAATCGGAAAAGCTTAGAAGCTCTAGAAATTTTATCAGAAATCGGAAAATTTTGAAAAAATTTCAAAAAAAATGCCTTGTGCATACTTGACAAAATTAGAAAAATTAGCCATAATAGGCAATTGACAATTGGGTAAATTAAAAAGTTTATTCAAAAGTCAAAAAACAGTCAAACGAGCATGCAATCGTAAGACTGGTAAATTGGTCAGGTAAAGTTCCACTTACATAATAGAACAAGGTACCTACCACAACAGGCGTTCATACAACAGGGTATTATGGACGTCCCGTCAATGGCCCTTGAGCCAAGTTAAAAATTTTATTTTTGTTTTACGTTTTGGAGGAATGATCATTATGAAACGTTTCGTAGTAGCCATGATTGCTTTGGCTTTGGTTTCCGTTAGCGCTATTTCTTTCGCTCAAGAAGAAGCTGCTGCTGCCGCCGCTCCGGCTGCCGCCGTTGCTACCGACACCGCTTGCGGTCCCGCTTGCGCTCCGGCTTGTGAACCGGCTTGCGCTCCTTGCTGCAAACCCTGCTGCAAGATTCGCTGCAAGAAGATTCGTTGCTGCAAACCCTGCTGCGCTCCGGCTTGTGCTCCGGCTCCGGCTTGTGAACCGGCTTGCGCTCCTGAACCGACCTGCGCTCCGGCTTGCGCTCCCGTCTGCTGCAAGAAGATCCGCTGCAAGAAGATTCGTTGCTGCAAACCCTGCTGCGCTCCGGCTTGCGCTCCCGCTCCGGCTTGCGATCCGGCTCCGGCTTGTGATCCGGCTCCGGCTTGCGCTCCCGTCTGCTGCAAACCCTGCAAGAAGCACTGCTTCAAGAAGATTCGTTGCTGCAAACCCTGCTGCGCTCCGGCTTGCGCTCCCGCTCCGGCTTGCGATCCGGCTTGCGCTCCTGAACCGACCTGCGCTCCGGCTTGCGCTCCCGCTTGCTGCAAACCCTGCAAGAAAGTTCGCTGCAAGAAGTGCTGCTGCAAGAAAGTTCGCTGCTGCGCTCCCGCTTGCGCTCCCGCTTGCGCCCCGGCTGGATGCTAAGTTAAGCTAGATTTTAATCAATGAAGTTGATTGTTGAACATATTTAAGTAACTGGTACATCTACCCTGTGATTAGGCCAGTGAAACAAGGGACCCCGTTATTAAACGGGGTTTTTTGTTTTAAAGATTATCTTTCCTGAACAGACTCTTTCTATCGATAATTCACCTTACCCCAGCTTGACTTTTATCATAATCATGTTATTAATATATAAACTGTTAGATTCAGATTTAAATCGAATTTGCATAAATCAACAATGACTCAAACAATTACTTTTGATTCCCATAGTCTTTCCGACACTCAAAAACTGGGAGCGGTTCTTGAGGAACTACTTCCAGACGGAGCCGTTGTCTCTCTTCTTGGAGCGCTCGGAGCTGGTAAAACGGCATTAGTGAGAGCCATAGCCTCCGCTGGCGGCGAAAATCCTCAAGACGTTTCCAGCCCAACTTTTGTTTTGATTCAAGAGTATACTGCCGGCCGTCGTCCTATTTACCATTTCGACGCCTACCGAATCGCCGATGACGACGAATTTCTCGAACTCGGTCCGGAAGAATACTTCGATTCCAACGGTGTAACTTTTGTTGAATGGGCGGATCGCGTTATCAATTGTCTCCCTGAAAGCTATATTCAAATTTCAGTTGAGCACACTGGAGACGCCTCCAGACGATACAAAATAACCATAATTGGCGATCAATATCGGGATTTTCTTAAAAATCTGACTGATTATCCCGATTTTTCTTTGAAAGTTTCATAAAAATTGTTGCTTTTTTTAAATGGTCTGGTATAATAAATATTGAGTAATATATCAACTTTCAATCGGTATTCTGTTTGATTAGTACAATTTTTATCAACAAGGATTACTAACATGGCGTTATCAGAAATTGACCGCAATCTGCTTGACCGCTGTCTGCAGCAAAAGCCTCGTGCCTGGGAAGACTTTGTGGATCGTTTTATTGGTCTGATTACGCATGTTGTTAAACATACCGTTCAATCATCCTCGATTAATTTTACCTCCCAGGATTACGGCGATTTTTGCAACGAAATATTTCTTTCATTTATCGAGAACGATTTCGCTGTATTACGTCATTTTCGCGGACAGAGTTCTTTGGCAACCTATTTGACCGTTGTTGCGCGCAGAAAGATGGTTAAGCTTCTCAACAAACGTATGGATTCCGTTTTGCTTACGGACGACGTTTCCTCTTTCGACGAGGACGACGCATTGAATTATCTGTACGATCGCGACGAAGTCGAAAATCTTCTTGCTGAACTCCCGCCCATTGAAGCGGCAATTGTCAAATTGTTTTACCTGGAGCAAAAGCAATACAAGGAAATCAGCGCCGAATTGAACATTCCCGAAAACAGCATAGGTCCGATTCTTCATCGCGCTCGACAACGTCTGAAGAACAAGTAGTTTTCTGGCTCGGAAAATGTTGCTTTCATATCAGTCTGTGGATTCCACTAATCTGGAAGCTCTTCGCTGGTCAGAACATAACGAGTGCGAAGAGGACGTTTGGTTTAGCGCTCTGCAGCAAACAGGCGGCATAGGGCAGCGCAATCGTTCCTGGTCTTCTCCCATTGGAGGCGTTTACGTTTCGGTTTTGTATTCGCCTCCGCAATTGTTATCAGACTATTCCCTTTACGGTTTAATTACGCTTGCAGCAGGAAACGCCGTCTGCGAATTGGTCTGGGAACTTCTTCAGGAATCGTCTATTGACGTCAATCCGTTAAAAATTCACTGGCCCAACGACGTCTATTACAATAACCGCAAATTATCGGGTATTTTGACTCAAAGCGCGTTTAAGGGGAAGCTCATCACCGGAATTGGAATCAACGCCAACGCGTCTATTTCCGGAACAGGTTCAATTTCGCCGATTTCGTTACGGGAAATACTTCAAAAAGAATCGGATTTGAGTATAATAATCGATAGACTTCAAAAGAACTGGAACGAACAGATTAGTCAGCTCGCTCAAAGCGTTCAAAACGGTTCTGACGAATACGTTCGTCAAACGGAACGAAAGCTCGCCAGGCTGGGAGAACCTGTTACAGTTACTCAAACAGACGAGTCGAAACAGCCGCCCGTTTCCGGCGTTTTGACAGGGCTAACGCCCCTTGGAGCGCTGAGAATTCAAACCGATGACGGCGAACGCGTTCTCGTTTCCGGCTCGGTGCGAGCGATAAGTACTTAGTGATTAGTACTTAGCGCTTAGTACTTAGGACGCAAAGCGCACCCCTTGCACTATGCACTAATTAAAAATACGCACATTTCATACTGACTATATACCATGACGCAATTCCTGACCGCTATCGGCATATTCCTTTTTTTCTTTTTGGCAATTGGTCTTGTCCAACTGCTGGGATACAGAAACATGATGTGTTCCTGCAAGGCGCGGCGATACGTTCAGATGCGTCAGCAGGGAATTAAAGACGCTCAACAGGCGCAGGATGCTCCAGAGCTGATAACCTCAATAGAAACGATCGCCCCGGAACACGATTCAAAAACTCAATCACAGGAACCTGAGCCATGAAAATTGCCGTACTGAGCGATACGCACGGAAATGTACGTCCGGTTTCCGAGGCGTTGAGCATTTTGGAAAGTCTGGACGTCAAAACGATTTTGCACTGCGGGGACGTCGGCGGCGAAGCGATCGTCCGTATGCTCGCCCCGTTTGACGCTCATATCGTCGGCGGCAATACAGACGAATGGATTTCCCTGGAAAAGTCAGTCAAAGCCGCCAATCTGGACTGGCAGGGCGAGTTCGGTTCCTTTCAGGCGGAAAGCGTCAAGATTGGTTTTACTCACGGACATCTGTTTGACCGTCTTGACAAAGAGGTCAAAAGCGGTCGATGGAATCTGATTTGCACCGGACACACTCATATCGAGGAGTACTCCATCGAGCCGAACGGAACGCAGCGGCTCAATCCCGGCGCGTTCTATCGGGTTCATACGCCCGGCTTTGCAATCGTAACCGTTATTGGCGATAAAATTAACGTTGAACATATTCATTTATAAGAGGAAAATGAGGGCGACCGTCCTTGAAATTCCATTTAAATACAATATAATAGTATTATTATCAAAGAGTTGAGTAAAATTTTCTGTTCAACATAGCGTTTGAATTTGTGGAGATAGCCGTGTCATCATTTTACGTTATCGAAGGACCTGACCGGGGACGACGTTATGAACTCCTCCCCAACCGCGTTGAAACGATTGGACGAGAGGAGGGCGCCACCGTTCAACTTCACGATACGGAAGTATCGCGCAAGCACGCTCGAGTTATTTACGACAACGGACGCTATCTGATTACAGATTTAAACAGTTCTAACGGAACGTTCCTCAACCAGATTCGCATTACAACAGCCGCGATCAACAGCGGAGACAAAATCAATGTCGGAGCCTCCTGTTTGCTCTTTACTCAAACGCCCATCATTGAACAGGACGATTCAGGAGCTTCCAGCATCAGTTTTGAGCTTCCCAACGAAGATCGCTCCCAAATCGTCCGGACGATGCGTCATACGGAAGAAGAACGTCAATTTGCCGTTCAGGACTATCAGTCTTTTCTCAGTTCTTCCCTGGATAAGGTCGGACAGGCAGAATCCTATTTGCGTCTGGTTTACGAAACTGCCACCGCTCTGAAATCGACAGGAACTATAGACGACCTGATGGAAAAGATTCTCGATCTGATTTTCCAATGGATCAATCCGGATCGCGGCTGCATTATCCTTTCAGAGCCGCATACTCATGAACTTCAGGTTCGCTGTTATCGGGTTCGAGAACAGGGCGTCAGCGAAAAGATGGCAATCAGCCGCACTATTCTGGACTACGTTACCAGCAAAAACGAAGGCGTTTTATCCAGAAACGCCATGAACGACGCCCGATTTGACGCGTCGGCAAGCATCGTTCATCAAAAGGTCAGCGAAGCCATCTGCGTACCGCTCGACGGGCGATACGGCGTTGTTGGCGTCATCTATATTGATACGGAAGCCAATAATAACGCTTTAAAAAATCTGTCTCATAGCGCCGAGCAGAGCAGAACGGCTCATTTTGACGAAAACCACCTCAAAATGATGGTTGCAATCGCCCATCACGCCGCCATCGCCATTGAGGATATTCGTTTTTATTCCGCCATGATACAGTCCGAACGTCTGGCGGCAATTGGGCAAACTGTCGCAAACCTGTCACATCACATCAAAAACATTCTCCAGGGCGTCAGCGGCGGTAGCTATTTAATCGAATCCGGTTTGAAGAATCACGACGAAAAGCTCATTTCCAAGGGCTGGGGCATCGTCGAACGCAACCAGGGAAAAATTTCCTCGCTGGTTATGGACATGCTCACGTTCAGCAAAGAACGAACGGCTGAGCCGGAACTGGACAACATGAACGACGCTCTGGACGAAGTTGTCGAATTGATGAAACCGCGCGCGGAAGAATTTCACGTCAATTTAACCTGGAATCGCAACGAGCAGTTTCCTGAATTTTGCTTCGCTCGGAATCTGATTAACAGGGCGGTTTTAAACCTCATTACCAACGCCATCGACGCCGCGGCAGACAACGTCAGCCAACTTGTCGCAGAAGCTCAGGACGACCAAAACGCCCTGAACAACATTCCGCAGGGAGCAGTCAGCGTTACGCTTGGCTGGGGAGAAATCCCGACGAACGTCCGCATTTCCGTTTCCGACAACGGAGCCGGCGTTCCCGCCAATCAGGTAGAACAGATTTTCGTTCCCTTTGTTTCCACAAAAGGTTCCAAAGGCACCGGGCTGGGGCTGCCGGTCGTGAAAAAAGTCGTTACCGAACACGGCGGAACCGTTACATGCATCCCGCTGGAAAAAGGCGGAACCGTCTTCCATATTGACCTGCCGTTCCGCAAAGACCCGGACACAGATCCAGACACGGGCGAGGCAATCAATGAAAAGCGGTAATTAAACGACAATTTAGGCGAGCCACGGGTGTAAACCCGTGGGGTGAGCGCAGCGAACGTTGACAATAGCGTCGGCGCGTAATCGCGCCGTCCTTAATTCCTCCCTCCTCACTCCTCATTCCTAACTAACTAAACAATTGCATTCACAACTAATATCATGAAATACGTAGTTATCATTCCTGACGGCGCGGCAGACGAACCGATTCCCGCGCTGGGCAATAAAACCATTTTGGAATCGGCTAATATTCCCTGTCTGAACAAACTGGCTGGGCTGGGACAGATCGGCGTCGCTCACAACGTCCCGAAGAACCTGCCCGCCGGGTCGGACGTCGCCAATTTGAGCGTTTTGGGATGCAACCCGACGCTGTATTACACCGGTCGAGCGCCGCTGGAAGCCGCTGCGTTAGGGCTGAAGCTCGGTCCAAACGACTGGGTCGTTCGCTGCAACATGACGACCATCATCGACCAGTACATGCGCTCCTTCTCCGCAGGGCAGATTTCTTCCGAGGAACAGCACGAACTGCTCACCGCGCTGCAGGACGCTGTGATCGGCGATTACCCGCCCGGCGCGCTGGAGTTCATTTCCGGCGTCGGCTATCGCGGGCTGCTCATTCTTCGAGAAGTCCCGGGATTCACGGTTCCACTGTCACAAAATACGAGAACGTTCGCCCCGCACGACTATACAGATCAGCGCGTCTGGCATGTCGGGCCGCAGGGCGCAGGCGGTGAACTGCTGCTGGAACTGATGGATAAGTCCATTGACGTCTTTGCCAACCATCCCGTCAACAAAAAACGAGTAGAGCAGGGCAAAGTCCCGGCAACCAACGTCTGGCTGTGGGGGCAGGGGCAGATGCCGGTTATTCCCTCTTTCAAAGAAACGTACGGCAAAACCGGCGCCATGATTACCGCCGTTGACCTGCTGCGCGGAATCGCCAACTCCATCGGGTTTGACAACATAATCGTTCCCGGCGCAACAGGGTTTATCGACACCAACTTCTCCGGCAAAGCCGCCGCGGCGCTCGAAGCGCTCAAAACGCACGACATTGTTTGCGTTCATCTGGAAGCGACTGACGAGTCCGGTCACGAAGGCAGCGTCGAGCACAAGATTCAGTCCATGGAAAACATCGATTCCAAAGTCGTTGCCCCGATCTGGGACGCGCTGTCCAGTTCCGGCGAGCCGTTTAGAATGTTTGTAACGCCAGACCACCCAACGCCGATTCGCACCAAAACGCACTCTTATGACACCGTTCCCTGGCTGATGGTTGGAACAGGCGTTCCCGCTTGCGGCGCAGAGTCCTACAACGAAAAGACCGCTGCAGCAACAGGGCAATATCGAGAAGAAGGCTGGAAGCTCATGGGCGAACTGCTCAGCTGACAATTCCGCTTAACGCTGCATAGACGTTGTCGAGTTCATTGGCGACGACTTCAGCCCAGACCGCTCCGACGGCGCGGCAGGCGGAGTTCCATTGATTTTGATGCCGGTGCAAGTTCTGCTCGTACATCTTAAACAGTCCGGTATCGGCGCGGCGGACGGCGAACTCTTCAGACTCGCTGTCCGTCAGGCGGACGTCGCCGGAAAAGTCCGGATGGACGTCCTGCTTATCTAAAACCTGAACGTACGCCACCCAGGCGCCACTCGACCCCAGCCGACGCGTAACGGCAAACGGGTCTTCTTCCCACAGAAAATCAGAGAGAATAATCTTGAACGTCTTGGCGTTCCAGTCTGGACCGGATTCGAGAATCGTTCTGCCCAAAGACGTTGTCGAGTCGAAGTCCATCGGCGCGCTTTGTTCTGTTACAAGCTGACGATACGTCGACCGGTCAAAGACGCCGTCTTTAATTCTCCACAGCTGACACGAAAAGCGGGAATTTTCCGCCGCGCCCATAAAGTACCCGGTTAGAAACTCTGCCGCCGCCTGTTTTTGAGGAGTAATCGCCATCGACCGAGACGTGTCGAGCAGAATATCGACGTGCGGCTGAATCTCGTTTTCAAACCGCTTGACGATCAGTTTATCCGTTCTGCCGTAGGCATTCCAATCGATGTGACGCAAATCGTCGCCAGGCACGTAGGCGCGATAGTCCATAAATTCCAGCGATGCGCCCGCGTCTCGACCCAGCTTCTCGCCCCAGCGGCCGTGAGACGTCGTTTGAGAATCAAAGCGTCTCTCCGCCCCCGCGGCAAATCCGGCAGATAGGTTGTCTATAGAACTCATAACGATATTGTAATACAAGTTCGAGGAATTGCAAGGGGCGGCAAGAGTTGCGAGTTGCGAGACGGCGCGCTTCCGCGCCGATTCTACTGTCTACTGCCTATTGCCTGCTTTTCAGCGTAACTTTGACGATTTGCGGCGGGGCGAAGAATCGCAGCGGAACGCCGGTCGTGCCGACGCCGTTAGAGGTGATAATCGCAGTCTTTTTATAGTATGGATAATGCTCGACGTCGACGCGGCCGGAAATGTACGCCCGATTGCGAAGCATGCTGATCGGGGCGTACAGCCCGAAAATCGTTATCTGTCCGCCGTGGGAATGTCCCGATAAAACGAGGTCGATGCGCCGCTGCTGTTCCGGGGCAAACCGGTCGAACAGGTCAGCGGAATGAGTCAGCAGAATAACAAACTCGTCTTCCGTCCGGTCGTTCATTTCGTAATAGGGAAACTGGAGCGGGAAACGTCGATTCCAAACGTAGTCCGTCCCGACCAGGCGAATTCTCTGTCCGTTCTTTTCCAGCCAGACGCCCTTATCAGTCAGATTGGCAATTCCCCCCTTTTCCTGAAGAATTCCCATGACCTTTTCCATCGTCAGATGAACGTAATCGTGATTGCCCGGGACGCCGAACTTACCCAGCGGGGCGGAAAGAGCGTTCATCGATTCCGCCAGCGCTTCGACTTTATAATATTTTTTATCAGCGTAGTCGCCGCCGAAAAGAATCAGGTCCGGCTTTTCCTTTTCGGTCAGTTCGACGACTTTACTCCTTAGATCAAACGTTCCCCAGCGTCCCTGATGCGTGTCGGTAATAAAGACGATAACCGTTCCGTCGAACTCGGACGGCAAATCGGG
This sequence comes from Thermoguttaceae bacterium, assembly GCA_045651945.1. Classification (GTDB taxonomy): domain Bacteria; phylum Planctomycetota; class Planctomycetia; order Pirellulales; family Thermoguttaceae; genus RUG11551. Next base: position 6,081 of record JAZRTH010000333.1, on the reverse strand, counting down.
AGAAAAGACGGTATACTCTACCGTCCTCAGAGCGCGGGACTCTATAAAATGAGCGTATGCAAGAACGCAAAACCCGGTAACAGCGGCAAGCAAGAACAAAATTGTTGCCACTGTCCGCAATCGAGTCGAAAAGAACAGGCGAAAAAGGCTGCTGGTCAACGTCGACATTCCCTGTTTCTCCTGTTCTTAAATCGCGAGCGGCCACCCGCTGTTAGTTAAACGATAGCGAATACCGGGAGGACGAGTATTTCCCGTTGGCGTTGTCGGCGAGATACCCCTGCAACGCGGCGTCGTGAATGGCGACCCGGTCAGCGTCCGTCAGACGTCCAACGCGGCGCGTGGCGAAGTTGGAAATCGTAACAGATCGCGTTCCGTCAGTAAGCGTCGTTCCTGCGCTGGTTGCTGTAACGGTTTCAGCGCTGTTCGTACCGTACAAAGCCGCAACGTCGACGCCGGAAGAGCTTGTATCAGATGAAATCGCCTTAACGCTCTGGAATCCGTTAACGGTCGTCTGGTAGCTGGACGAATAAATTTTCGTCTGACCGACGTCTGCAATGACGTAATCTGGCTTGGAAGCGTCTGCGGAATCCTTGAGCGTCGCGGTGCAATAACCGGTTCCCGCATAGGCGTAGGTGTAATAGAACCCAGTTGCGGACCAGGTCGCGTTGTTCGTTTTGAACGTCGACGCACCCGCCTGAGCAGAGAGCGTTGCCGTGGCGGCGCCGGCGGTGTAACGAACGGAATCTTTCCCGCCGTTGACGGATTTTAATACCACGTTGTTCAAGCCAACCAGATACGATCGGAGCCCCGTTCCGTTATAGGCGAACGCGTTCTCTGTAACGCTGAACAGGTCGGACTCGTCGGTGTCGTAAATGACCGCGGAATTCTGACCGCCCGCCGTTTGTGATACGTTGACTTCTTTCATCCCGGACGCCGTCCACGTATTGACGCCGGTCGTCCAAGTTGCGGTCTTGGCTTTGAGGTTCAAATCGAGATTGTCCGCGCCGGCGGAATCGTAGAACGCGACGGAGTCGGCGGCGTCCGCCTTGATTGTAGTCGTTTCCGAGCCAAACGCCTTGACCACGTACCCGCTGCCGTTAATAAGCGTGTATTCCTGATAACAGCGAATCGAATCGGTTCCCGACGAGGCGATAAATTCAAACGTATCCGCGCCAGCGCCGAGGTTGCATTGAACCGAATTGATTGCCCCAAAGGCATACGTAAACGTACTGCCGTTGAACGTAAACTTCCACTGCGAACCAGACGCGTCCACTTTAAGAGAGTCCGCCCCGGACGTTCCCGTAAAGAGAATCTTCATTCCCGAAACTGTTACGCCGTCAGGCAGATTCGCCCGGCTGGACGTCTGCTGAACGTTAGTATTGGTCGACGCGTTCGTATTGGTATTAGTCGACGAATTTGTATTTGTATTGCTTGTCTTGTTCGTATTCGTACTGGAAGACGTATTCGTATTAGTTGACGTACTCGTATTCGTCGTCTTGTTCGTGCTGGTATTGGTACTGGTCGACGTATTGGTATTAGTCTGAGTATTTGTGTTCGTCGAAGTGTTTGTATTTGTGTTTGTATTGGTATTCGTCTGAGTATTCGTGGTACTCGCAGTCGTTTTGGCGTCAAGGGAATAGATGTATTCCACCGCTTTTTCGACGTTGATTCGGTTGTACGTCTGCCGGGTTGCGGCGTCGTAGACTTTGTCCGCCGTTGACGTCATGACGGAATAGATGTCTTTCTGTGTAACAGACGTGTAGCCCATGTTGGCGTACGCTTCCCTCAGCAGACAGGAAACGCCGGTAATAACGGGCGTCGCCATGCTGGTGCCGGTCATGCGGGTGAAGTCGTCGCTTCGATTGTTGTTGTTGCCCAGGATGTCGGGAACGGAAGAGTAAATCCCGTATCCTGGGGCGAAAATCGTGTTAGCGTCACGCTGAGAATACGTTGCAATGTCGCCGTCGCCGTCAACCGCGCCGACGGAAACCGTGTACTGACTGCACGCCGGATACGCAACGCCCGCCGTCGGGTAATCTTTGTAGTCGTTCCCTGCGGCAACGCTGATAAATACGCCGGAATTATAAAGTGATTCCAGTTCGTCGTCCAGAATTTTCCAGTCCGTCGCGTTGGAATTGCTCGAGACGGATCCGACCGACAGGTTGACCGCTGTAATCGGGTTGTCGAACGAATTGAGATTGGTTTCAATCCATTGCAGAGCCTGCTCGATAAGTTCAAACGAGCCGACGCCGTTGTCGTCAAAGACGCGCAGAATAACCAGATCCACGCCAGGCGCAACGCCGGTGTACTTTGTTGTAGAGCCCGCTAAAATGCCAGCCAAATGCGTTCCGTGACCGCCGTAAGAAGAATCGTCTGACGGGTTAGAATCGTTTTCCGCAAAGTCCCATCCGCCGACAATCTGTCCAGAACGAAACGCCGTATGATCTGCCGTTATACCGGAATCGACGATGACAACCGTCTGACCCGCTCCGGACAAACCGTATTCCTGCTGCACTTCCGTCAGCCCGATTAAATCGTCGACGACGGAATTGTATTTCATCACGCCGGACTTCGCGTACGACGTATAACTGTAATCGCTTTCCAGACCGGACAGGTCAACGGGTTGCGTAACGCTGAGCATCCGGCGCGATTCCAGCCCCTCAATGCGCAGTGTTCTATACCGCCCTGCCGCGCGTCTGGCGCGGGCGCTTTCATTTCTACTCATGGTGCCTACTCAATGCTGCTGAAAAGAAAAGCTGAAGTTTCTGCCATTCCCGGACGATATATCCAAGTGAAGGCAAAATGATTTTCAGGTCTCAAAATCATGGTGTTGCTTCGGCGCTTTCGATACAACCGCTATAACCGGACCTTTCAGGCGAACCAGTTCTGCGGGTTAATCCACATGTACGGCTCATACCAGAAAATCCAGATGTAGCGATTATACCAATCGCACTAATTATAATGATACACTAAATTCAGACTTTGTGGAGTCCCAAAGCCAGAATTTCCAACAAAAAAACAATATTTTCCCTGCAGCCGGTCCTGTTAAACCGGTTGTATAAAATTTAACGATTGTATCGATTTTAACGATTAGGTAAAATTTACAAAAAATTCCCCGTCAACGTCCGCGAGGACTTGAACTGGGAATTTTAGAGCGCTGCGGTTAGTCTGTTACGCGCAGCGGCGTTCGTTTCTATTGCTGTCGAACGATCAGAATAAGCGTTTCTACGCGATCTCCCCCCAATGCTGATACAGCAGGAACGTTGTTGCGTTCCGGAATGGGCGAGGGCGTAATTCCTACAGAAATCAGCAGAGCTCTGTCTGCCGCCCACATGAACCGTTCCTGAAACCGGAACTGGTCAATGCGGGGCGTTTGAATTCTAAATGAACCCGGACGTCGGCCGGACGGCGCGGGGAAATTGACGTCGTAAACGCGTTCGAGGTTGTCGATATGAACCTGAACCAGAGCGTCGACGATGCGGTCGTCCCCTGTTACAAGAGGCGTGAATTCCAGCTTGCATCCGGATTCTACCAGACCGGTGGCAGTGCGAAATCCGCCGCCGGCTGGATCGGGATAGACGCCGCGCACGTATTGCCGCGGATGCGTCAGATTGACCGTTATCGGCTGACCGTTATGAACCGTCGCAACAGGCGAATTGACCTGCTGCAGCCCGTATCTTTCCTGAAAAATGCGAATCAAATTGGGAACGTCAGACGCATTGAGAATCCAGGCGGACGAGCCGGGACTTTGCGTTTCCGCCGCCCGCAAAAAAGGAGCCGTCTGAACGCGCCAGGCGGGATTATTAACCGTCATGACGCGGAACTGCCACGTTATTGTTCTGTTCCCTGAAAGAAGATATTGATTGACAATCGCCTCGACCTGCTCCTGAATTTCTGGAGTGTGATAAACGCGAACGACGTTCGGATTAACGCTGAGCATTCCCGGCGTCGCCCCGCACCAGACGTTGTGACCCGTCTGACGCAAAATCGCGTCGAGAATCGCCTGTTCCGGCCGGCTGGTATTGGTTACGCCCTGAGTATAGGCGCTGATGTTGTACTCTTTCCAGATCTGTCCCTGCTCGGGATACTGCGCTGTCGCCAGCGGCGCCAACAAGGCAAGAATGACAATCGTCAGGCAGAAAGACAAAAATGGAACGCGCCCAATCGGCTTTGAATTTCGGATTGCGTGAGAAATCCGGAATGGATGCAAGAGTTCTGTAAACGACGATTCCGTTCTCTTGCTTTTCGCTTCCTGCGCGTTCATAATCTTTCTCCTGAAGTTATGGCCCGAACTCCTGCCGGTATCCCAACGAGCGGATAACCGTCAGCAGCTCTTCGTGACTGATAAACCGGCGATGAAAATGGATTTTATAGGCGTCAATCGCCAACGCCAGCTCCCGGGCTTCCGGGGACAGTTCCGCGTACGAATCGACAAACTGCCGGCGTTCGACGCGAGCCGAATCCTCTTTGTCCTGCGTTCCGCCTGTTACAGACGAACCGTCTGACAATTCCTCTGTCAGCTCCCCGGGCGGAACGCGGTTTTCCCGCTTTTTCTGCCTGTTCCGCCGTTCCCAATACGCGATTCGGGACGGTTTAACGTTTTCGTTTGAACCGGGATAATGAGCCGGTTTCGGACGGCGCGACGCTTTTTTATCCATGACGACCCCCTGAGCTTGAAATCGATTGAGGAATAACAAATTCGGGAATTCCTTCAATGTTTTTGCTATGAATTCCTGATTCATTATACCCGCTCAAGTCAAGGGTAGTCGGCGGGAGTATAGGGATTTTTCTCAATCCCGTCAAGAGAGATTTTGAGGCAGAAGGCAATAGGCAGTAGGCAGTAGGCAATAGATTTCTTGAAGCGCTTGCGTTTCGGAGGGGCGACGTCCTCGTCGACCGCAGGCGTCCTCGCCTGCCAATGGAACAAAGACCCGCTAAAAGACAATGCGTACCCGGTTCGCGGGCGTGCCGCCCGCCGATGTTTTTTAGCCACAAAGAACACAAAGAAACAATTGACGGTCGCTTTGCGGCGGAAGCTTCCAAAAATTTGAGAACGTGGAAAGCCCGCCCGAACCACTGGATCCCGGCTGTATCAGCCGCCCAAGAAAAACGCGAGCTGTCGCTCGCTTATCAAAGCGGGAGCTTCGCTCTCCCACTCCGAGAAAATTTTCGGTTTCGTCAATTGTTATGCTCATTTTCCAGCGTTTTGTTCGCCGTTCCGGCGAATGCGTAATTCCGTTCGCTTCGCGAACTCCATTACCGCCTTCCATTAAGACGGCGTCGCACTCCACATAACTACTTGACAAAAATAGTTTATCCATTACACTTATACCCATGAATCCTAACTTTAACTTTGATATTTTAGCAGTCGATCATAACAGCCGGGCAAGACGCGGCGCGTTCCATACCCCGCACGGAGTCGTTCAGACCCCGGCGTTCATGCCGATCGGGACGGTCGGATCCGTCAAGGGAATCGAAATCAGCCAGCTCGAAGCGACCGGCTCGCAGATGATTCTCGGGAATACGTACCATCTGTCGCTGCGTCCGGGCGAAGAAATCGTCGCCAAACTCGGCGGACTCCACAAATTCTGCGGCTGGAACGGTCCGATTCTCACCGACAGCGGAGGATTTCAAATATTCTCTCTGGCAAAGCTGCTCAAAATCAAAGAGGAAGGGGCGAATTTCCGGTCGCATATCGACGGGCGTCTGCTGTCGCTGACTCCGGAACGCTCGGTTCAGATTCAGGAGGCGCTCGGGTCGGACGTCGCCATGGTTCTCGACCACGTTGTTGGGCTGCCCAATACAGACAAGGTCATTCGCGATGCCTTTGAGCGCACGCTCCGCTGGGCAAGACGCTGTCGAGACGCCCATACCCGCGAAGATCAGGCGCAGTTTGGAATCGTTCAAGGCGGGCTGTCTCGAGAAATGCGCGTCGAATCCGCTCAAAAGCTGGCGGAAATCGGCTTTGAGGGCTACGCCATCGGCGGTCTGAGCGTCGGAGAGCCGCCGGAAGACATGTACAGAACGATTGATTTTACCGAACCCGCCATGCCGACAGACCGACCGCGATACCTGATGGGC
>JAZRTH010000332.1:0-2206 GCA_045651945.1 Thermoguttaceae bacterium | reverse complement strand
CACGGCGGGGCGAAAAAAGACCTCTCCGAGCTAATCTTTTACGCCTCCTGCGACCGACTCAAACCAACCGGCAGAATCGGTTTCGTCCTGCCGAAAAGTCTGTTCTTTACCCTCGCCGCCGGAGGCTTTAGACGCTGGACGTTACCGGACGGAGAACCCGTAAAAATAGAGTCCGTAGAAGACTATTCCGCTATCAATCTGTTCGGGACACCCGCCGCCAAAGCGTGCGTTGTAACAGCGTCAAAAGGCTCTAAAACAGAGTACCCGGTCAAGTATACAGAGATTCATTCTATAAAGAGCGCGGCGAAGGAAAAAACGTCCCCGTCAGCCGCGCCTCAAATGAAAGAAAAAACGTCTTGGGCGCAGCCGTCCGACCCCGCCGACCCGCTGTCCGTCTGGACGGTTTCCGACTTCCCTCAAAGCGTCGTTTTCCCGTCTGTTACAAATTCAAATAAAGACAATACAATATCTTATATTGCAAGACTCGGCGCGAATTCCGGGGGAGCCAACGGCGTCTACTGGCTGACGGTTTTGGACGTCGTCGACCAGAGCCGGGTTCGCGTTCGGAATCTGGCGCAATGTTCTAAAAAGAACGTCCCGGAGGTGGAAGCGGTGATTGAATCCGCCCTGCTCTATCCGCTGGCGCGCTGGAAGTCCGTCGGCAAAGGCGCGCTCAACCTGGACGAGACGGTAATTCTGGTCGTTCAAGACCCAATAAAACGAACCGGTCTGAGCCGCGAACTGATGGAAACGAAATACCCGCTGGCGCTGGACTATCTGCTCCAATTCGAGGACTTGCTTTTCAGTCGGGCGGCGCAAAAGCGGTTCCAAAGCCGGGGCGAGTTCTATTCCATGTACAACGTCGGTCAGTACACGTTCTCGGACTGGAAATGCATCTGGCGGCGCATGGACAGCCGAATTCGCGCAGCCGCCGTCGGTCCGCGCTCCGTCGCCGGGCTGCCGCGGCGCCCTGTTTTCCCGCAGGAAACGTGCGTTTTCATTCCCGCTCAAAGCGAATCGGAAGCCTGCTATTTGTCAGCGATTATGAACTCCAGCGCCGTCAACGCCCTCGCCTGCTCGACCAGCTGCGCCGGTGGAAAGAGCTTCGGCTCGCCCAGCCTGATAAGCCGAATTCCGCTTGCCCAATTCGACGCGAACAACCCCGTCCACACTCAACTCGCCGCCCTCGGACGCCTCCTCAGCCAAACCCCGGACGACGAATGCGTTCAACGGGAAATTAACCGCTTGACACGCGACGCGCTATCCATATAATCAAAAGTAATCCGACAAGTTGGCGTCTGTGAGCAAAATATGGGGAAATGCGGGACGATTAAGTCCCACACGGATAACACGGATGAGACGGATTCACACCGATTATTAATTCTTCGAAATAACTTTTATTTTTTAACTCGAGGTTTATTTAATCTTGAGTATTTGTCAATTGATATCGAGAACTTAAAATAACCAATCGGTGAAAATCCGTATTTTCCCGGGGGCTTACGCACCCCGGCTCGCCAAAATCCGTGTACTGACTGACCCGCGCAAATGCTTGTACTAATTTACTGAAAGGTCATCACATGCAGAACTACTCAATCAACTCGAATCGTCGACAGTTCCTTTCCGCTTCCGCAGCCGCGGCGGGCAGCTTGATTTTGGGAGTTAACGTCTCGCAGGCGGAAGACGCCCCGGGCGTGAGCGAACATCTGGACGAAGTCCTGGCGCTTGTTAACGTTCCCGTCGAAGGGAATACGCCGCTGGAAAAGCAGGAATCCCTGCTGGCTCATTTCCGAAACCGGAACGCGGTTTCCGTCTACGAGCTGAAGACGGATCGCAAGGCGGCAGACGCAGGGTAAACGACCAAAGTGTCAACGCCGACAGACCTGGCGGCTCGGTCGAGCGCGTCAACCCGGAAGACGGCTCAACAGGCTCTGGAACACGTCTTTCCCGGTCAGCCTTCGTACGACCCGGTCTTTCGCGGCAAAGACGAAATCGACTGGGATACGAACCCGCACAAAGACATGGAGTGGATTTGGCAGTTCCACCGGTTCTACTGGCAGCAGTCCCTTGCCATTGAGTACGTCCGGACGGGCGACGAAAAGTTCGCTCAGGAATGGGCGTTTGAAATGCGTTCCTGGATTGCTCATATGCACAAGCCGGAAAACGCCTTCAAACACCCAGGCTGGCGGTCGCTGGACACTGCTTCGCG
>JAZRTH010000331.1:0-3271 GCA_045651945.1 Thermoguttaceae bacterium | reverse complement strand
AAGCCGATGATTTCAAAGGGAATCAAAAAGCAGAACATAAACCACCATTCCCGCCCGAAAAACGGCGCTGGCCTTTTGTTGACAATCATGTGCTTGTCTTTGAGCGAGTCAAACAAGCCTTGATCGTTCTTGACAACGCTTGAGGCGTCTGCAGGATTCTCCGCCGTCTGAACGGCTGCGGCGTCTGGCGTGGACGGCGCGTTGTCTTCCGCTCCGATGACGCCCCACAAGGCACATACAAAGACGCTGACAATCCCGTTCCAGAATGCGGCGAAAAACAACGTCCCAATCAGCCCCGCCGTCCATCGTCCGCGGCGTTTGAACTCAATTGTATCGAAATCCGCTGTCATTTTCCAGCTTGTTCCTGCCGGCTTGTCCGCGTAGGGGACGTGGTCGCTGCTGTCGAATCGCTCCGTTTTGCCTTCATAGAGTTCGTTCTCGTCAAAATCGTCGGAATCCTCGTCCTGGAATCGGTTTACGCTGTCGGATGAGTCGGCGTCGTCTTCGTCAAAAACCGAGGGGTCTACAAAGCTCTCGGACGACAGAGAATCAGCGCTTGCCGACGATTCCTGAACCGGCTCCCAGTCGTTCAGATTCATTAATATAGCGTTTCCCGCCGCGACAAGCCAATGCTGATTGTCCGTTTCGGTAAAGGACCGCATGACGTTAATGTCATTCTCCGAAGTAACGATTTGAACGCAAATAGCAGGTTGATGATTCTGTTTAATAGAATAGTCTCGACCAAGTTTGAACTTGCGAATGGAACTCAACGGGACGTCTTTGCGAAGTCGAACGAACAGACAACGGTATTCCCGATGAAATCCGGTTTCGTCCAGCCAGCCGACCTCTTTCCCGAAAAAGACGTAAATCAGCATCGCCCACAGAACAAAATCTACAATCACAAACGGGGTCAGAAAAACATACCCAAACAACGGAGCTTCTGTACCGTCAAAAAGCATTGCAATGCACGCAGCTCCGATTACAAATGACCAGATAGAGGAAAAAACAATCAGAAAAATACACGCTGCCCACGAAAATCCGCGCTGGGTATACGACAGGTAATCGTCGCGGAATTCGCAGCCTTTGGGAGTTGTCGGTACGTTTGAATTATTGAAAGCCATAGGACGTTAGTTTGTTTCAGGTTATGATGAGTTGAATGGGACGCTCAGTTCTGTTATCATAATTATAATCAATTTTTGGCGGAACGCCAATGCCGATTTCGATTATTCAACCAAAATTTGGGAATAATCGCAGCTGAATTTTTAACTGAGTAATCTGATAGTATCACCCTTGTCCTGCCCCAACTCGCGGGGAAAATATGCAACGGTGGGTCTGAACTCGCGGGGAAAATATGCAACAGAGGGTCAAAACTCGCGGGGAAAATATGCAAATGGTCTTGACTTCTTAAAATTTTTGTGTAAAATAGAATAATAAGAGAATTGAGCAAAACGATTGTAAGTTGTTATTAGATATGCTTAAACGAAAAATCATCAGTCAGCTGCAGGACTGGAAAAGCCGAAACGATAAAAATTGCCTGCTGGTCAAAGGCGCCAGACAGGTCGGAAAGACGTTTATTATTGATCATTTTTGCCGGAACAATTACGACAATTATGTCTATATAAACTTTGATCAGAACCCGGAATACCGCGCTATTTTTGACAACGATCTGGATGTCGAAACGCTTCTCAAGCAGATTACGCTCCGGGTTCCCAAGGCGAAGCTGGTTCCGTTCAAGACGGTTCTTTTCCTGGACGAAATCCAGAATTGCCCTCGGGCGCGGACGGCGTTGAAGTTCTTTTCGCTCGATAAGCGTTTTGACGTCATTGCGTCGGGGTCGATGCTGGGCATTCATTACAAAGAAGTCCCGTCCTATCCGGTTGGGTACGAGGACATTTTGGAAATGCACTCTTTGGATTTCGAAGAGTTTCTTTGGGCAAACGACGTCAGCGGCGAGTCCGTCAGCGAGATTCGAGGGTATTTCGATAAAAAACGCCCTGTCCCGGACGCGATGCACACCCGAATGCTGGAACTGTTCAAAGAGTACGCTGTTGTGGGCGGGATGCCTCGCGTTGTCAACAGTTTCGTCAATAACCATGACTTTGCAGAGGTTTTGAGAATTCAGCGCGGGATTTTGTCAGACTATTACGACGACATCGCCAAGTACGCCGAGGGCGCGGAAAAGGCGAAGGCGCGCGCCTGTTTTCAGTCGATTCCGCGGCATTTATCCAAAGACTACAAAAAGTTCCGGTACGCTCTGGTTTCCAAAGGCGGGTCTGCCCGAAAGTACGGCGGCAGTCTGCAGTGGCTTTACGACGCGGGCATTGTCAACTTTTGCTATAACCTCAGTCTGCCGGAAGCGCCGTTAGCAGGCAACGCCATCGGCGACGCGTTCAAGGTTTATATGCGAGACACCGGGCTGCTGGTTGCAATGCTCGACGACGGCACTCAGGAAGATATTATCGACGGGAACCTGGGCATTTACAAGGGCGCGATTTACGAAAACGTCATTGCCGACGTCTTCGGCAAGATGGATAAAAAGCTCTACTATTTTGAATACAATTCCAAACTGGAAGTGGATTTTATTATCCGATACAATCGTCTTGTAACGGCAGTTGAAGTGAAGTCGGCGGATAACGTCTATTCCAAATCGCTCAATTCGCTGTTGACCAAATACAAAGTCGCGAAAGGAATTCGCCTGTCGATGAAAAACGTCGGCTCGCAGGACGCGATAGACTCCTATCCGCTATACATGGCGTTCTTTTTGACGGACAGCAAACGTTGAAAAGCCCCTACTCCCTACTTCCCAATCCCTACTCCCTATGCTCCCCTGGATTGACATTGCAATTATCGTCGTTTACATGATCGTCAGCGTTGGCGTTGGCTGCTGGTTTTATTTTGCCAGCCGGTCGCCGGAAGGGTTTACGTCGGCGAACGGGCGCGCGCCGGGGATTATTGTGGGACTGTCGATTTTCGGCACGTACGTCAGCAGCATCAGTTTTCTGGCGTTGCCGGGAAAGGCGTTTGTCGGGAACTGGAACGCGTACGGATTGAGTTTGAGCATCCCGCTGGCGGCGTGGATTGCAACGAAATGGTTCGTCCCGTTTTATCGAAATATTGGGTCAATATCCGCCTACGCTCATCTGGAAGACCGCTTCGGACCGTGGGCGCGGGTGTACGCGTCCGGATGTTATCTGCTTACGCAGGTGGCGCGAATGGGGTCGGTCTTGTTTCTCCTGGCTCTGCCGCTGCATCACTTGCTGGGCTGGGGCGT